>CADDZI010000037.1 GCA_902812405.1 bacterium
AGCGACCGGCGCGGGCAGTGGCGTCGTGGCGGCGCGTTCCTCGCAGGAGGCCTTGGAGCGCCAACAGGCGGCCTGCCGCGAGCGGGCGCAACACGCGGCGACGCAGACGGATGCCGCCGCGCGGCGCGTGGACGAAGCACGCCGCGCCCTGGCGGAGGCCGAGACGATGCTCCTGCGCGCGACGCAGCGGCGCCAGGACAACGCTGCAGCGCAGGAGCGGCAGCACGCGGAGAACGAGCGCCTGGCACGCCGCGCCGCCGAGGTCGAGGCGGAGCAGGCCCAGGCGCAGACGGCCCTCCGCGAGGCTTGGGCCGAAGCCGAGCGCGCGCAAAGCAAGGCGCGCGATCTTGCAGCCGAGGTCGAGGCGCTCGAGCATCAAAAACAAGAGGCTCTCGCGGCAAGCGAGAGTGCTGCGGAAAGTTTGCGTGCGGTTCGGGATGCCCACCGCGCGGCAGCCGCCGAGGCGGCGGCGTTGGTCGAGCGCGTGGCAACGGCGGGCGATGCCGTGGAAAATCTACGGAACGACCTGCAGCGTGCGCGGGCACGGCGTGAGGAGCGGCTGGCTCAGCTGGAGCAGGCACGCGGGGAGCTCGAACGCGCCCGGGTTCAGGCCGCCGAGAGCGCAGCCCGCCGCGCTCAAGCTCAGGCCGTGTTGGAAGCCTTGGGCAAGGAGTTGGAGACGCTGCGCCGCGCGCGCGATGCCGCCGCCGCTCGGGCGCGGGAGCTAGAACAGCAATCCACCGAAGCCGATCAGGCCGCGCGCTCGCGTTCGATGCAGCTGGAGCGCCGGCGCATCCGGTTGGCGGAGATCGATGCCGAGCTGGCGCTTTTGGCCCAGACGTTTTCCCAGAACCCGGCGACGCCGCAGGAGTGCGAGGAGGCGGCGGCGCGCTGTGCTGGTTTTAGCGGCGACGTTGATGCGCACGTGCGACGCCTGCGCGAGGAAATGATCCGGCTGGGCAACGTCAACCTCAACGCGCTCGACGACCGCGCCGCGACGCTGGAGCGCTGCGAGTTTTTGCGATCTCAATTGCGGGATCTGGAGACCGCTCGTGCGGATATCGTGCGCAGCATCGCCGAGATGGATCAGGAATCGCTGCGTCAGTTCAACGAGACGTTCGCCAAGGTATCGGTCGCGTTTTCGGAGACATTCACGCGGCTGTTCAACGGCGGCAGCGCCCGGTTGTGGGTGTGCGAGGCTGAGGATCCGACGGAAGCCGGGATCGAGATTGCCGCGCAACCGCCGGGCAAGAAAATGCAAAGTCTGAACGCTCTCTCGGGCGGTGAACGGGCCCTAACCGCGGTGGCGCTCATCTTTGCGACGCTGCAGGTGCGCCCCAGCCCCTTTTACATCTTCGACGAAATCGATGCGGCCCTCGACGAGGCCAACATCGGGCGCTTCGGCGCGGCTCTGCGCGACCTGGCCGGGGAGGGCCGCTCGCAGATCATCATCATCACGCACAACAAGGCGACGATGACGCTCGTGGACCGCATGTACGGGGTGACGATGAGCGAGCCCGGCGTCTCCAGCGTGCTCTCGCTGTCTTTGGAGAGCGCGGGTGCCGGACGATAGGCCGCGTGCCCTCCTCTCCGTCACCGACCGCAGCGGGCTGGAAGGGCTGGCCCGGGCGCTCGCCGGTGCGGGCTATCGCCTGATCGCAACCGCCGGTACGGCCGGCTGGCTGCGCGAGCGAGGTTTTGACTGCGAAGACGTCGAGGAGCACACGGGCGTCGCCGAGCTGCTTGCCGGTCGCGTGAAAACTCTGCATCCGGCAATTTTTGCGCCGCTGCTCGCGCGGCCTGACAGCGAAAGCGACCGCGCCGACTTGGAACGCAGAGGCTGGGCGCCGATACGTGTTGTGGCGGTCAATCTGTATCGATTTGCCGAGGCCGCCGACGCTGCGATTGCGGCCGAAACGGCTCGATCCGGCGCGAGTGCGGCCGACGCGCACGCGACCGGTGCCGCCGGGGCTGGCGCTGGGGGCGCGGTGTCATCTGCCGAAGCGGCGACCGGAGCCGGCGCCGTGAGCGGTGCGGCCCCTGTGCGTGTCGCGGCACAGGGCGGCGCGGCCAACGGCGAGCCGCGGTCGGTACTCGACGCCTCTCTGATCGAGGAAATCGACGTGGGCGGCGTGGCGCTTTTGCGCGCGGCGGCCAAGAATTTTGCCGCGGTCAGCGTCCTGTGCGATCCGGCTCTGTACCCCGAGTTCGTCGCGGCGTTGGCGCAGGGCGGGCCGACGCTGGAGCAGCGCAGGCGCTGGGCTGCGCGGGCGTTTGCACTCGTCGCAGCGTACGATGCGCGGATCGCGTGGGCTTTCGAGGAGGACGCAGAACGCGGTTTGCCTCCGATTTTGCGGATCGAACTGCCGCTGCACAGCCGTTTGCGCTACGGGGAGAATCCGTGGGCGCTGGGCGCTTTCTACCACGGTACGGCGAGCAATTTACCGCGGCAGCTCGGCGGCAAGGTTCTTTCATACAACAACCTACTTGACGTCGATGCCTGCCTGCGGCTTCTGGCACCCGTGCAGACGCCTGAAGGTTTTCCCGCCGACGCTCCGCCGCTGCATCCCGCGTTGGCCGCGATCGTCAAGCACACGCTGCCGTGCGGGCTGGCCGCCGCGCCGGGCGCCGCCCAGTCCCTGCAGGCGGCGCTGGACGCAGACCCAACCTCGGCCTACGGCGGCGTCGTGGCGCTCAATCAACCGGTCGACGAAGCGTGCGCGCGCATTCTCAAACCCGTGTTCTTGGAAGTGATTGCGGCGCCGGCATTCACCTCGGAGGCGCTGGACGTTTTGCGGGGCAAGAAGAGCGTGCGGCTTCTGACGTTCGCGTCGGATTTGCCCTCGCGATTGGAGGCCGGTCTATCCCTGCGGTCCGCGCTGGGCGGGGTTTTGGCGCAAGAGCCTGATCCATCGGCCGAACCGGATACCTGGCGCGTGGTCACGCCGCGTGCTCCCACGACCGCCCAGTGGCGGGACCTCCTATTCGCCTTTGGCGCGGTGCGGCAGGTTAAGTCCAATGCCGCGGTCGTCGTGCGCGATCAGGTGGCAATTGGAATCTGTGGCGGGCAGACCAACCGCGTGACGGCGGTCGAACTGGCGTGCAGGCGCGCGGGGGCCAAAGCAGCGGGTGCCGTCTTGGCGACCGACGGGTTTTTCCCGTTTGCCGACGGTCTGGAAGCCGCTGCTGCGGCGGGCATCGCGGCGGTTGTGGCACCCTTGGGTTCGATTCGCGATGCCGAAGTTGTGGAGGCCGCACGCCGCGCGGATGTTGCGCTCGTTTTCACCAAGCGCCGCTACTTTTTGCACTGATGCCCGCCGCGCGGCCGACAGCACGTGTGCGCCGTCTTACCTAGCGGCCGCGCTTGCGCGGCCGACAGAACCTCGCTCTCATTCCGTGGGGGTCGCGTCGCCGGGGTCCGTGCCCGAGGACGCGCCATCGTGTGCTTCCGGCACACGATCGGCGCTCCACTTCGGTCGCGCTCTCGCCATCCTGGCTTCGCGCGCCCTCAGAGGCCTCCGGCACGGACCCCGGCCGCCGCGCCCCTTTACGTTGCGGCCACGCTTGTGCGGCCGACAGCACGTGTGCGCCGTCTGATGACCTCGCAGCCTGGATCTCACATCTCCATTTTCACCCAAGCGTCGTGGAGCCCGTAGCGCACCTCGCCGTCGATCATGCGCACGCCGACAATCCCCGAAACAGCGACCCGCGCCCCGCGGCGCACCACAACGACGTGCGCGGGGAAAACCTCCAAGCCGACGTCGATTGCATCCGCCGCGCAGCACGCCATGATGCGTTCGTAGACGGCCGCCGGTGCCTTCGCACCAGCCGGCTGCCACTGACCGCTCACTTCAACCCGGCGTCCAAGGAGCGTTTGTGGGTCGGCGTCCAGCGCATCGAGCACACGCACCAGAGCATCCGCCCGCAGCACGGGCGGGGCGTGGGTGAAAATCGCCCGTGGCGGCGGCGGTGCAATGGGAAACGTCAAACCGCACGCGAGTCCGGCCAGACCTGCCCACGCCGCTACCCCCCGCGGGGTGCTTTGCGCCGCGACCGCCGCGGCCACGGCACCACTGATGACGATGACGGCGGGCGGCAGCGCAACCACATCGCCCAAGGCGTGACGCCACCAAAGACAGGCCGCCGCTCCGGCAAGAAACCACGGCAGCATGCAGCGCAAACGGTTGCCGCAACGGCATGCATCGTGCACTGGCGCAGCCGGCACGTCCTCACACGACATACGCAAGGCCGTATCCTACCTTTGCGGTGAGCACCTCTCATGCAGGCGCAGCCGGGGCCTCGTCACACCGCATACGCAAGAAGGCAGGATGCGGCGGCCATCGCAAACGCCCGCAAGGCAAGGCGGCCTCCAAAACACGAACGCAACATGGCATAGCGCCGGACGTCCAAGCATTGCGCCGCAACGATGAAGACCATCTGATGGGGAAGAGAGTGAAAGAAAGCGCGCGCTAGCAGCGGATCGGATGCCGAGCAGGGCGAGAGAAGCGCGCCCGCCAGCAGCGCCGCACCGGCCGACTCAAGGCGCACGCCATGACCGCCTTCTGCCAGAATAATGCCCGCCACAACCGCCGAGGCCCCCACGCTGAGCAGTGCCTGTTGCATGTGGAGCGCACAATCTTCCCACAGGTTCGCGTTATGGCGGCAGACAGCAGCGGGCACACACGCCGCCGAGCGCCACGCAAACGCGGTGAGGGCGGCACACGCGCCCCCGCACAGCAGGCGCCCAAGACATGCCCGCGGACCCAAAACCGCGTACGTCACGCCCAGCGCCATCGGATTGCACAGCGCCCCTAAGACGAGCACGACACCCGCACGCGCCGGTGGCAGCCGTGCCAAGAGCCCGCCCGCTCCCGCGAGCGTGCAATCGCATCCCGGAAGGCACAGGGCGAGCGCAAGCGCTCCCGTACCGCGCGCGCGGGCCGACCCGAGGCGCGAAGCCAACCCCGCACCGGCCGCCCCCAGGACCACGAGCGGCAGGGAGCCGAGGATGATCGACATGCAATAAAACCATGCCCGCGCGGCGAACGCCGACGCGGCCACAAGCGCCGGTTTGGCGGCGGCCGGCGTCACGATGGCAGCACCACACAAGCCCGCTACCCCGAGTGCGGCGCATACGGCATGCCGCCACGGGCGCGACCGCAAGTATGGCCGGTCTGGATGCCGAACGGAGATGGTCATAGCACGCATGAGTACACGATTCGGGTGGGGCGCACGCCGCCGTGAAGCATAGCACCGCCCCGCGCGGAACGGTGGATATTCTTCCCCCCGAAACCGCGCAATGGCAAGTCCTGGAGCGCCTCATCGACGAGACCTGCACGCGTTTCGGCTACCGCGAGATTCGCACGCCGATCTTCGAAAGCACGGAGGTCTTCGTCAAGCCTATCGGCGAGGGGACCGACATCGTCGACAAGGAGATGTACACGTTCACCGACCGTGCCGGCCGCAGCCTCACGCTGCGACCGGAGTTGACGGCGCCCGTCGTGCGCGCCGCGCTCCAACACAACCTCCTCGCAAGCTTGCCGCTTAAGCTCTACTATCGGGGCCCTATCTTTCGGTATGAACGCCCGCAGAAGGGGCGCTACCGGCAGGCCCACCAGTGGGGCGTCGAGTGCTTCGGCGCACCGGGTCCCGAGGCCGACGTCGAGATCATCTCGCTCGGATTGGAAGCGATGCGCCGGGCCGGCATCACCGACTACCGGCTTGAAATCAACTCGCTGGGTTGTGAGACCTGCCGCGCCCGCTTCCGCGAGGCGCTTGTCGCCTTCTTGCGCGACCGAGCGTCGTCGCTGTCGCCGACCAGCCGCGACCGGCTGTCGAGAAACCCGCTGCGCATCCTCGACTCCAAGGAACCCGCCGACCACGACGTCTTGCTGCAGGCGCCGACGATGGACGGTTTTCTGTGCTCGGCGTGCGCGGAGCACTTTGCGGCGGTGCGCACGCTGCTGGAGGCCATGGGCATTCGGGCCTTGCACAACCCGCACATCGTGCGCGGCCTGGACTACTACACGCGCACGGTCTTCGAAATCAGCTCCACGCACTTGGGGGCCCAGAACACGGTCTGCGGCGGGGGGCGTTACGACGGATTGGTGAAGGCTATGGGCGGTCCCAGCATCCCCGGCGTCGGCTTGGCGATGGGGATGGAACGCATGCTGCTGGTTGCGCGCGAAGCCGGAACGCTGCCCGCGCGCGACGGCAAGCCGGCTCTCGACGTCGCGTTCGTCGCACTCGACGAGGCGTCGGCCCACCTGCTCGTCCCCGTGCTCAACAGCGTACGCCGGCTGGGCTACGCCGCCGACATGGACTACACGCGTCGTGCGATCGACAAGCAGCTGCGCGCGGCGGGCGACAGCGGCGCACGTTGGGCGGTCATCGTCGGCGAAGACGAACGCGCGACCGGTGCGGCGACCGTGCAGAACCTTGTAACCCGCGAACGGGTGCGCGTCGGCCTCGACGAGCTGCCGGCCGACATTGCGCGCCGCTTGGCATGACGGCCCCGAGAAAGCGAGACGACGGCATGGACGTAGATAAGGAGACCCTCGACGAACTCGTGGCGCTCATGCAGCGCGATGGTTTGGATCGCATCCGCGTCAGCGCCGGCGGCGTCACGGTTGACGCGCGGATGACGGCATCCCAGACTGCTGCTCCCGTGCCTGCCTCCCCCGCGCCACCCGTGCCGGCAAAGAGCGCGGTGCCGCGCGCAGCAGCCGAGGAGGCGCCGCCCGGGGTTGTGAAGGTCGTCGCACCGCTCGTCGGGGTCTTCTACCGCTCGCCCGCACCCGGGGCAAAACCGTTCGTCGAGGTTGGCGACGAAATCGTGGCGGGGCACACCCTGTGTATCCTCGAAGCGATGAAATTGATGAACGAAATCGTCAGCGAGCATAGCGGGCGTATCGTCCGCATCTGTGCCGAGGACGGCCAACTCGTCACTCTGCACCAGGAGCTGTTTTGGATCGCAACCTGACCGGCGCACGTCGGAAAACCTTCGACGACTGTCTGGCCGAGCGCGAGGGTCTGTGGGACGTGCGGGCGTGCAAGCCCGCGGTCGAGCGGGCGGTCGATGTCATCGTCGCTGCGCTGCGGGCCGGCGGCCGGGTGTTTTTCTTCGGCAACGGTGGCAGCGCGGCGCAGGCGCAGCATCTGGCGGCCGAACTCTCCGGACGATTTTTGTTGGATCGGCCGGCCTGGGCGGGCATAGCCTTGACCGTGGACACGTCCGCGCTGACGGCCATCGCCAACGATTACGGTTACGAGCGCGTCTTTGCCCGCCAGTTGCAGGGGCTTGCGCGGCGGGGCGACGTCGCGGTGGGACTCACGACGTCGGGTGAATCCGCAAACGTCGTCGCCGGGTTGCGGACCGCGCGCGAGAGGGGTGTGACGGCGATTGCGCTCACGGGCAACGGCGGGGGGAGCGCGGCGCGCGAGGCGGACATCGCGATCGTCGGGCCCAGCGGGCCATCCTGGAAAGTTCAGGAAGTCCACATGCTGCTCGGCCACATCATGTGCGAGCTCGTCGAACTGGCGCTCGTCGAAGCGTAGCGCATGTGGCGGCCAAACGGGCGGTGTTTTTGGACCGCGATGGAACGCTCAACGTCGATACGGGGTACGTCGCCCATCCGGAGGACGTCCGTTTGTGTGCCGGAGCTGCCGAGGGTCTGCGCCGCTTGGCTGCCGCCGGTTTTCTGCTCGTCGTCGTTTCCAACCAATCTGGTATCGCACGCGGCCTGCTCGAGCCCGCGCAAGCGGATGCGGTGGACGCGCGTGTGGCCGAACTGCTGCACGAGCACGGTGTCGAGCTTACGGCCTCCTACCGCTGCCCGCACCTGCCCGACGGCAGCAGACCTGAATTTGCACGGGAGTGCGATTGCCGCAAGCCCCGTCCGGGTTTGCTCCTTCGCGCGGCGGCGGATTTGGGAATCGACCTGCGCGCATCATGGGCCGTCGGCGATGCCCTGCGCGATGCGCAAGCCGGACTGGCAGCCGGCTGCCGGGCCGTCCTCGTCGACGCAGAGGCCACAGCGGTTCCCTCAGCCAGCGGTGCAGGTTTGGATGACCTCCCGGCAGGGGTATACCGGGCCCACGACCTGGTCGGCGCCGCCGAGATCATCCTGACCCACTCATGACGCAGGGCACGCGCTGGATCGTTCGACTCCTCGCCGGCATGCGCGGCCGGCGGATCGCGGTGGTCGGCGACCTAATGCTCGACGAGTGGTACTGGGGCAGCGTGCGGCGCATCTCCCCGGAGGCTCCCGTGCCGGTTGTCGAAGTGACCGATCACACGTACACGCTGGGCGGCGCGGGCAACGTCGCCAACAACCTGGCGGCGCTGGGCGCCCGCGTCGCGCTGTTCGGCGTCGTCGGGACCGACGATGCAGGACGGCGTCTGCTCGACCTGTGTGCACGCCTGGGCGTGGATGCGCACGGGATCGTCCGCGACCCGCACCGCCCGACGACCCAGAAGATGCGGATCGTCGCTCACAATCAGCAGGTCGTGCGCGCCGACCGGGAGTCGACCGACCCCGTGGAGGGTGCCGCCATGCGCGCCATTGCCCGCGGGTTGCGCGCGCTCGACGGTGCGGTGGACGGCGTCATCATTTCCGACTACGGCAAGGGTCTCATCAGCCCGGCTCTTGTGCGCACGGTCCGCAACTACAGGAATGGTACGTTGATCACCGCCGACCCGAAGCCGCACAATATCGATGCCTTTGCGGGCGTGGATTGTCTGGCTCCCAATGCTGCGGAACTTCAAGTTGCTGCGGGCATCCAGGTCACAAGCGAGGCCGACCTGGCGCGTGCGGCACGCATGCTCATGCAGCGCACGGGTGCGTCCTACATCCTCGTCACGCGCGGCGAACGCGGCATGACGCTCTTTGGGCGGCGCGGCAAGCCGCTCTCGGTGCCAGCCTTGGCCCGCCAGGTGTACGACGTCAGCGGTGCCGGCGACACGGTCGTCTCGACGCTGACCTTGGCGCGCGCCGCCGGAGCATCCATGGAAGATGCGGTGCGGCTGGCCAATCTGGCGGCCGGCGTCGTCGTGGAGAAGCTGGGGACGGCTACCGCCACACCCGACGAGATTGTTGCCCTCGCGCACGGCAAGGCGCTCCCACCGGCGCAGGCGCCGGCCGGCAAAGGCGCCGGGAGACGACGTGCGGGCCGCCAATAAAATCCTCGAGCGCGACGCCCTGGCGGCGCGCTTGGACGAACTGCGCGCGCAGGGCGCGCGGATCATCTTCACCTGCGGGGTCTTCGATCTGCTGCACGTTGGCCACGTGCGCTACCTCGAGTTCGCGCGCGGTTTGGGCTCGCTGCTCGTCGTGGGCGTGAATTCGGACGCCTCGGTGAAAGGGCTGGGCAAGGCGGACGGGCGCCCGCTCGTGCCCGCGGCCGAGCGGGCCGAGGTCGTCGCGGCGTTGTGGTGCGTCGACTACGTCGTCATCTTCGATGAACTGCGGCCCAATGAAACGCTGCTCAGGCTGCGGCCGCACGTCCACGTCAAGGATGCCGCGTACCAGGGCGCCGAGCTGCCCGAAGCGCCGGCGGTGCGCGAGATCGGGGCGCAGCTGATCTTTGCGCCCCACGTCGAGGGCCGCTCGACCTCGGCGCTTGTCGCGCGTATCCTCCACACGCAGCGGTGAGCGGCATGCGTCTGTTCGTGACGACCAACGGCCCGGGCGAAGTCATGGGTTGGGTGCGGCCGTTCCTACGCGCGGTGTACGAGCGAGACCCAGAGGCGCGCGTCACGGCGATCGTGCTGCCCTGCGCGTATGCGACCGGGCGCGAGTGCGAGATGCTGACGCAACTCTTTCCGGCGCTGCGTGTCATCGACCCGGCATCCTACGGGCGTTTTTTGCTGGGGCGCCGCGTGCCCGGCCTCGAACGCACGCCGGGTTTCTTGCAATACTTGGGCGGCGATCTCTTCCACGCCAAGACCGTGGCACGCCGCCTGGGTCTGCACGCCCTCACGTACAAGTTCACCAAGCGGTCTTACGTAACGCTGTTCCAGCGCTTCTTTGCCGTCGACGAGGCCAACGCGGCGCAGCTGCGCGCAATGGGCGCGGCGCCCGACCGCGTGCGCGTCGTGGGCAATCTGGTCGTTGATGGCGTCGTCGGCTCGCTGGAGGCTCCCCCGCCGCCACCCGGCACGGGCGAGGGCGTTGCGATCATGGTTGGGAGCCGGCCTTACGAACTGCGTTTCCTCATGCCGTTCTTTTTGGCCGTGGCTCGCGAGCTCGTTCGGCTGCGGCCGCAGACGGCCGTCACGTTTCTCATTTCACCGTTCAACACCGAAGAAGAGGTGCACGCCGCGGTTGGCTGGCGCAGCGATCCGGTATTCCACGGCCTGGCAGGCCGCTATCTGCCGGCGGAGCATGCCATCGAAGTTGAGGGGTGCCGTTTTGGGGTGGATCGCTCCGAGACGTATGCCGTGCTCGCGCGCAGCCGGCTCGTCGTGACGATTCCTGGGACCAAGTGTTTGGAGGCGGCAATTTTGGGCCGGGCCATGTTGGTTGTCGTGCCCACGAACCGCCTGGATGAGATTGCGGTCAATGGCCCCGCGGCGTACCTGCACCGCGTGCCGCTGGTCGGCGTGCCCCTCAAGCGCTGGTTGCTGCGCCGGTTGGAGAAGCGCATTCGGTTCTTCGCGCAGCCCAACATCGACGCGGGCCGCGAGATCGTGCCCGAGGTGCGCGGCATTCTCCATCCGCACGACGTGGCGGCGCGCGCTGCCGCGTTGCTGGACGATGCCCACGCCTGCCGGATCATGGCCGAGAGCGCTGCGGCGCTGTACGCTTCTCACGTCGGTGCGGCCGGCCGCATGGCCGATGAGATCGTGATGCTTGCGCGCAGGGACCGCGCGCGCCTGGCCGGGTAGCGGTGCCCGAAGCAAGCGTGATCATCGCGACGCGCGACCGGGCGGCGGCGCTGCGGACCTGCTTGGCGGCCCTCGCTGGCCAAACCGCCCGCGGGCGGTTTGAGATTCTCGTCGTCGATAACGGGTCGCACGACGACACGCCGGCTGTTATCGCCGAGGCTGCTTGGTTCGGCGTGCGCGGGCTGTACGTCGCCCATCCCAACCGCGCCAAGGCCCGCAATGCGGCCATCGCAGCCGCCCGCGGGGACACTGTCATCTTCTGCGACGATGACACGGTAGCGCCGCCGGCATTTGTGGCGGCGCATCTGGATGCTCATCGCAGTCACCCGCGGGCTGTCGTCAGCGGGCCGATTCTCAACGTTGAGAACGCGGCCCAGCGCCCGGCGCCCACGGCCCGCCACTGGTCACGGGCCTTCTTCTGTACGTGCAACGTCAGCGTGGCGCGAAAGTGTCTCATCGAGGCTGGCGGGTTTGATGAAGGGTACGAGCTCTACGGTTGGGAGGATACGGACCTCGGCGTCCGCCTGCGCGCGTTGGGCTTGCGCAGATTCTTTTCATGGCAGGCCTACATCTATCACGTGAAGCCGCCGGAGACGTTGACGCTCGAGCGCCGGCGCGCCCTCGCCGCGGAGAAAGGTGCCATGGCGGCGCGCTTCGTGCGCAAAAGTCCGACCTGGTCGGTGAGGCTGGCAACCGGAGCGCATCCGTTTAACTTTGCGCGGGTGTCCTTGATTGGTGCTCGGCCCCTGCGGCGTCTGTGGGAGAGTCTGGCGAATCGGGGAGACCGCAGGTCGCTGCTTCGAGCCCTGGCCGAGGAGGCGCTGGTGGATGTCACCTACATGGATGCGCTGAAGTTGGGACTACGATGAAGCTAAAACGATCCGTAGCGGTCGCGCTTGCGCGACCGAGGGAACCGGGAATGCCGGGACGCGTAGCGGTCGCGCTTGCGCGACCGAGGGAACGTGGTGCCGCTGCGGGGGTTGCGCGCCGAGATCCATGCCCGAGGACGCGTCGGCTTGTGCCTCCCGCACAAGCTCGCCGCTCCACTTCGGTCGCGCTCTCGCCCTCCTGGCTTCGCGTGCCCTCAGAGGCCTCTTGCATGGATCCCGGCGCCGCGCCCTTCCTTGTTGGTGGGACGCCGTGTCGGTCGCGCAAGCGCGACCGCTACGAATCGTGCAAGCGCGACCGCTACGAATCGTGCAAGCGCGACCGCTACGAATCGCGCAAGCGCGACCGCTACGAATCGTGCAAGTGCGACCGCTACGGATTCTCAACTGCGCAAGTGCGACCGCTACGAAGCCCTGACGTGCGCGCGTGAACGATAAGAGCCTCGCCATCCTCTTGGTTCGGCTGGACGGCATTGGCGATGCCGCTCTCTGCGTGCCCTCCTTGGAAGGACTGCGGCAAGCATACCCGCGTGCGACGTTCGGCGCGGTCTGCTCCACTGCCAACGCCAAACTCTTTTCCGATCTCATCTCCCGAGTGCACGTGCACGACGTTCGTGTACGCGACAGCGCTTTCGAAAACGTTGCGCGGGAAATAGCGGCGGCCGGCTACGACATGGCGCTCGTCGCGACCGAAGAGCCGGCCGGCTACGCCCTGGCTCGTGCCGCCGGTGCGCGGCGCAGGGCCGGTTTTTGGCACCGCTGGCACAAGCCGTTCAAATCGCTCTGGCAACGCCGTCAGCTGACCGATCCGGTCTATCGGCCAGCAGCGCGCGAAACGTCACACGCGCCCGAGCACGAGGTCGAGGCGATCTACAGGTTGGCGCGCGCCTTGGGCGCACGAGCCGAGCCGCCCACCGATCCGGCAGTCTTACGTCCGTGGCTGCGTCGCGAAGACTCCGCAGCGCGCCAGACGGCGGCCGATGCGGTGGGATTCCAAATCACCCCCAAATTGTTGGCTTCGGGATGGAGCATGTCGGCCTGGGCGGACGCAATCGCCGAAGCGGCACGCGCCCTGCCAGACCGGCGAGTCCTCTTCCTGGCCGGTCCGGACGGTGAGACGCTGGCCCATTCCCTACGGCAGCGCCTGCACGGGGACTTGCGGGTCGGCCGCGATATCCCGGTCCTCTCCTCCTTGAGCCTGCCGGCATGGCTCGGGGTCGTGGACGCGCTGGCCGTGCTCGTGACGCCGGACACCGGCGCCGCCCACGTGGCCGGCATGCTGGGAGGCCGCGTGCTGGACATTTTTGACGAGCCAAACTACGAAAAGCTGTCACGGCAGTGGCACCCGTGGGCGGGTCGGTGGCTCTGCCGGGCGAAGCCCGCATGTACGATGACGACCCCAGCCTCCGACTTCGGACGCCGCCTGGCAGAGGACGTCCTCTGCCTGCTGCAACCGGGACCGGTTACAGCTGCACAGCCGCCGGGTTAACGACATGCAGGTGCGCATTCTTGCCGCGTGCACGGACGGCGGCGTCGGCGACTTGCTGGCTGCGCTGCCGGCCATCAACGCCCTGCACCGCCATTTCGGCGTACCGGTTGACGTGCTCGCCACGCCGTATGCCGCGCCCGTCTTGCGAGGACAAGACGCCGTCGGCACGGTGATGTGGGATGACGGCCGCGAGACCGTCCTCTCCCTGGCACGGCGTCTTGCCGCCAACCGCTACTCGCATGCCGTTGTCTTTTGGTCGACGCCGCGTATTGCCCGGGCGGTTGCGGCGGCCGGCATTCCCGTTCGCGTCGGTCAGGCTCGCCGCTTGTACTCGTTCCGCTACACCAAACGGGTGACGGTGCGCAGTGAAACCGGCGACACGACCAGCCACTGGACGGACATCCAGATGGACTACGCACGCGTCTTGGGGGTCGTACCCCGCTCGGAGGATTTCGTCATTCGAGTGTATCCCGGTCCCGAGGATGTGCGCGCCATCGACGCGTTGCTCTCGCGGATCTTCGCGACGGCGGCAAACCACGCCGTCACGGCATCCGCGGGCACAGGCAGACCGCAGTCCGACTTTATCGTCCTGCATGCGGCACGCGGCATCAGCACGCGAGCCTCCCAGTGGCCGACGCAGCGGTTTGCCGAACTCGGCGACGTCCTGGCGGCTGCTTTTTGCGCGCCCGTCATCCTCACCGGCAGCGCGCACGAAGCGGCACTCGTGGGACGCATCGCCTCCGCCATGCACGAGCGCGCGATCAACGTCGCCGGCAAGACGAGCCTGCTGGGCTTTGCCGACCTGGCGCGTCGCGCGCGGGTTGTCGTCGCCCTGGACTCCGGGCCGATGCACCTGGCGGCTGCCGCCGGCGCGCCCACCGTCGGCATCTTCGCGCTGCGTACAGATCACCCGCAGCGCTGGCGACCTTTGGGTCCGCGCGTTGCCGTCGTGCCGCCCACCTATCCGTGCCCTCCGCGCTGCCGCAAGGAAACCTGCCGCAGCTTTGCCTGCTATGCCGCGTTGGAGGTGGACCGCATCGTTGCCGCAGCGCGCGATCTCGCGTCGGAAGGCCCGGCGACACCGGCGACCCCGGCTTCACCGGAGGTCGGTGCATCTGCGGCCACCAGCCTCTCCGGCGGAGCACCCTGACGCCAGCGTGACGCCGACGCCGCGCATCACCGTGCAGCTGTGCACGCACAACCGCCGCCGCCTTTTGGCACGCGTCCTCGAGGCGCTCTTTCGTCAGGACCTCGATCCGTCCGAGTACGAAATCGTCCTCGTGGACGACGGCTCCGATGACGGAACCTATGAAGACGTCCTGGCGCACCTCTCACCGCCGTGCGCCTTCTACCTCGTGCGGCAGGCCAATCGCGGGCTTGCCGCCGCGCGCAACGCCGGTATCGCGCGCGCCCGCGGTACCATCATCCTCTTCACGGACGACGACGTTCTGGCGACACCGGGTTTGCTGCGCGCGCACCTCGCCTTCCACGAACGTCACCCGCGAGCCATTTGCCGCGGCGTGGCAAAGAACGTCGCGACCTTCAACCGTCTGCCGCCGCCCGTGTACTCGCCGCTCGACTACGCCGGCGCCTACTTTTGGACGACCAACGTCTCGGTGCCGCTGGCGCTCGTGAGGGAAGCCGGCCTTTTCGACGAGCGCTTCCGCGAGTACGGGTGGGAAGATCTCGAACTCGGGTTTCGCCTACGCCGCATGGGTGTGCCGTCGATTGTCGCCCGCAACGCCATCGTCTACCACTACAAGCCGCCCATGCAGCCCCGCCACTTCGGCCCGGCTGCACGCCAAGCCCGCGCGCAAGCGCGCACCGCGGTGCAATTTCTGCAGAAGCACCCGCATTGGCGCATCGCGCTTGCGACGGGCCTCCTTCCCCCGCTCCTCACCTGGAGCGGCCTGGTGCGCCGCGCGGGGTGGGGACGCGTGCTGGCTGCTATTGCGCGCCCGGACGAAGAGTTGGCTCCCTTCCCCTTGTCCCTGCGCCGCTGGGCGGCGCGCCGTTGGGCGCGCAGCGAATACTACGCGGAGGCGGCGCGCGCACAAAAAGAATCGTGGTCGAGGTAAAAGCGCGCGGCGCGCGCGGGAACGGGGCGGCGTACGACCGCATCCTGCTCATCCGCACGGATCGCGTCGGTGACCTCGTGCTCTCGACGCCTGCGATCGCCTCTTTCCGCAAGTCGTGGCCGCGGGCTCACATCACGGCCGTGGTCACGGCCTACACCGCGCCCGTTCTGCGCCACAACCCGGACGTCGACGAGATCGTCATCGTGCCGCGCGCGCAACCCGCCGTTGCCTGCGGGCTCGTCAAGCGGGCCGGCCGCGGGGCGCAACTGGCCGTGGGTCTGGCACCCCGCACCGACGACATCGTCTTGACGAAAATCTCGGGGGCCCCCGAGCGTATCGGGTACGTCTATCGGCGTCGCATCCTGACCCGCCTCTTGGCGCGCACGTGTCTCACGCAGTGGTGCCTGTCGGAGGCGGATCCCGACGTCTCCGAGCGTTTCCCCGACCGGCCCGTTCTGCACGAGGTCCACCAAGTGTTGGCCCTCGTGCGCTTGGCGGGCGGCACCCAGCTGACCGAAGACCTCACCTTGAACCTCGGCCCGGATGACGTCGCCTGGGCTCAGGCCAAGGCGCCCGCCGGAGCTGCGCTTTTGGCGCTCGCGCCGCGCTGGTTCACGCACAACTTCGGCCCGGCGGCGGTCGGCAAGCTCATCACGGCTCTGGCAGATGCTTGGCCGCACGTCGTCGTCACGTACGGTCCGGAGACCAGCAGCCACGCTCAGCGACTGCGCGCGCGTCCGGCACCGCCCAACGTCACTTGGATGGGATCCCTGCCGCTCTTGCACTGGGCCGCGGTTGTCGCGCAGTCTGCGGTCGTCATCACGGTCGATACCGGTGCGACTCACGTCGCGGCAGCGCTGCGCCGCCCGGTGGTGGTCGTCTTCGAGCGCGAGTACTTCACCTTGTGCTCCCAGGAATGGGGACCCTGGCGGGTGCCGCACGCGGTTTTGTGCAAGCCCGCGGCAAGCGAAGACCCACACCCGCTCGTCGAGCGCATCGTCGCCGCCTCGCAGGAATTGTGAACACACCGTCGCTGTCGGTCGTCATACCGACCTTCAACCGGCTAACCACGCTGCGCCACGTCCTGCCGTCGCTCCTGAACCAGACGCTGCCGGCACAGGCGTACGAGATTCTCATCGCGGATTCGCAGAGCACGGATGGAACGGACGCCTTCGCGCGCGAGATAGCGGAGCGCGAGGGGACCGGTCGGGTGCGCTACCTGCCCGGTGCGTACGGCAGCCGGGCCGCGGCGCGCAACGCCGGCATCGTGGCGTCGCGTGCGCCCGTTGTGCTCTTTACCGACGCCGACATCATTGCGTCGCCGGACTTGTGCGAACGCCACGCAGCGGGGCACGCGGCGCACGGCGCACGCAAAGTCGCGATCGTCGGGTGCGAGCTGCAGGTCCGCTCGCTTGAGGATTACCGGCGCCAGCGCGACGAACCGTCCGTGCGCCGGCCGCTGCACCCGCCGACCCGGCGCCGCCTGTCCTGGCTGTACTTTTTGACGGGCAATGCCTCCGTGCGGCGCGAGGACCTGCTGGCCGTGGGGGGATTCGACGAAGCCTTTACGGGATACGGACACGAGGACTTGGAACTCGGATATAGGCTCGTGCGGCACGGCGTAGAGATTCTCTACGATCCGCAGGCGATCAACTACCACTGGCACCCGGTGGCGTTTGGGGAGCAGATGGGACGAATGGAATTGGCGGGCATCTCGACGGTACGCTTCTACCGCAAGCACAAGGACCCGGCCGTCATGATCAACCTGGGCATGACGCCCGTTTCCCTGGGCCTGCACTCGCTCTTGTCCGCCCTGCCCGGCCTCGTGCGTGTCTTCGAAAGAGCCGGGGCGCGCGAAGAAGCACCGCGCAAGAACACCTGGCCCTACCTGGCCCGCCAGATTGCGTACCAGTACCGCTACGTCGGCGGCATCAAGCGTGCGCTGCGCGAGGAGCGAGCCGCATCGTGACGCAGTCCGCCGACCAGGTGCGCCGCGCCACGTGCGGCGAGCTGACGCTGGATGCCGCGGGGCAGGTCGTGGACCTGCGCGGATGGGTGCACGCGACGCGCGACCACGGCGGCCTGCTCTTCGTGGACCTGCGCGACCGCTTCGGCGTGACGCAGATCGTCTTCGACCCGCATAGCCTGCCGCAGGCGTCGGAGTTGCGGTCCGAGGATGTCGTCGCGGTGACGGGCGTCGTGCGCCGCCGCCCGACCGGCACCGAAAATCCCAAGCTCGCAACCGGAGCGATCGAGGTGGGGGCGCAGTCGCTGACCGTCCTCAACCGCTCGAAGACGCCGCCCTTTCCCATTCGCGGCGACGTCGAGGTGGATGAAAGCCTGCGCCTGCGTTACCGGTATCTCGACCTGCGCCGGCCGGCAATGCAGCGCGCCATCGCGCTGCGCCACCGGGTCGTCAAGGCCGTGCGCGACTACCTGGATGCGCAGGGGTTTTTGGAGATCGAGACGCCGATGCTCATCAAGCAGACGCCCGAAGGTGCGCGCGACTTCGTGGTGCCCAGCCGCCTGCACCCCGGCCTATTCTACGCGTTGCCGCAGTCGCCGCAGCTCTTCAAGCAACTGCTGATGGTTGCCGGCTTCCACCGCTACTTTCAGATTGCGCGCTGTTTTCGGGATGAGGACACGCGTGCCGATCGCCAGCCCGAATTCACCCAAATCGACGTCGAAATGAGCTTCCCGACTCAGGATGACGTCATGACCGTCATGGAAGGAACGATGGCCGCCGTCTTCCGCGAGGCGCTCGGCGTCGAGCTCACGACGCCCTTCGTGCGCCTAAGCCACGCCCAGGCGCAAGCCGAGTATGGCACCGACAAACCTGATCTCCGCTTTGGCATGCGTTTGTGTGACCTTAGCCCGGCGTTTGCCGGGACCGAGTTCAAGATCTTCGCCGCCGCCTTGGCGGCCGGTCAGGCGATCATCGGCTGGGCCGAACCCGGCGGGGCGGCCCGCTCCCGACGCGACTTCGATGCGCTGACAGCCGCAGCGATGGAACGTGGCGCAGCCGGTCTGGCGTGGGTGGCCTTGGGTTCGGACGGCGTCAAGTCGTCCTTGCCCAAGGTGGCGCTCGGAGAGGAGACGCTCGCACGCCTGCGATCGCTCACCGGGGCGGGCGATGGGGACGCCGTGTACATGCTGGCCGGGGAGCGCACGGCCACGCAGACGTTGGCCGGCAACATGCGCCTGCACATCGCCCAGCTGCGCGGGCTGCGCGATCCCAAAACCTTTGCGTTCTGTTGGGTCGTGGACTTTCCGCTCTTCGAACGCGATCCCGAGACGCACGCGCTCATGCCGGCCCACCACCCGTTCACGGCGCCCGCGCCGGGCAGCGAGTCGTTGAGCGGCGATCCGCTGGCGCTGCGCGCCCAGCACTACGACCTTGTGCTCAACGGCACGGAGTTGGGTTCGGGTTCGATCCGCATTCACGATCCGCAGTTGCAGCGGCGGATCTTCGAGCTCTTGGGGTACACAGCCCAGCAGGTGGAAGAACGCTTTGGATTTCTCTTGGAGGCGTTCGCGTACGGGGCGCCGCCTCACGGCGGCATCGCGCTCGGCGTGGACCGCATTGTGGCGCTCATGCTCGGAACGGATTCCATCCGCGATACGATCGCGTTCCCCAAAAATCAGCGTTTTCAGGACGTTATGATCGGCGCTCCGGGGCCCGTGGAGCCGGCCGCGCTGCGCGAGTTGCACCTGCGCATTGACGTGCCGCCCCGCGCGCAAACGTAAAGACCCATGCAGCCGATCCGCATTTTGCGTCCGGCGGATGCAACCGACGAGCGCGTCCGGGAAGCCTTCCGCGACATCAAGGGCTCGCTGCGCGTTCCCGTCGTCAGCGCGCTCTTTCAAGCCTGGGCTGCGGTCCCCGATTTTTTGGATGTCGTGTGGCGGCGTTTGCGCCCCAATGTCGTGAGCCCCGAATTTGGCGCCGCTGCGGCGCGTCTGGAGGCCGAGGTGCGCGACGCCATTGCGCCGTGGCCGGTTGCCGACCATGCCTCGCGTTTGCGCGCGCGCACGGCGGGGGAGGCGGACCTGTCGCGGATGCGGGAAATCGTGGCGCTCTTCGCCGAGGTGAACCCCAAGCTCGTCATCGTGGCGTGCGCGGTCGAACGTGCGCTGACGGGCGAGCCGGTGGGCGGTGTTGGAACCGGGGGGCCGCGCCGCGAGGAAGATCGCGAGGTGCCGCGCGAGTTTCGCGGGGTGCGCTTTTCGCTCGTCGAGGAGCGCGACGCCCCGCCGCGCGTGCGCGCCATCTACGAGGACATGCGCACGACGCTGGGCGTGCCGCTCATCGAAACCGAGTACCAGGCGATGGCCTCCTATCCGGATTGGCTCGACGTGTGGTGGCGGGACTGCAAGCCGATGACCTCGCTGCCGGCGTACGCAAACCTGGCGGAGCACGTGGCGGCTCGCGGCAGGCAGGCCGCTCAGCAGCTGCCGCTGGGGCTTTTCCTGCATGAACGCCTGCTGGAGGAACGGGGCATCGAGGAGGCGCAGCGCACCGAGCTGCAGCGCGTCACGTCCGCCTTTGTACGCTCGCTGCCGCAGTTGATCCTCAACATCGAAATCGCCCGCCGCGGCCTGGGCTAACCCCCACCTCGAAGCTCTCGCGGCTATCCCACCCGACGCTCGTGTGTAGCGGTCGCGCTCGCCCGACCGAGAAA
>CADDZI010000038.1 GCA_902812405.1 bacterium
GTAGCGGTCGCGCTTGCGCGACCGACGCGGTTTTCGCTCATACGTTCGAAGGTGTCGGGAAGAGCCTGCATGGGTATAAGGCCTACGAGCAACCTGCGTTGCCGCCTCTCATGCCGTACTTTTTCGCGGACGAACCAGAGCTTCAATCTCGTCGAACTTTCAGAGCGCCAGGAGCGCAACGCCTCGTGCGCGCCGCAGGTCAGGTTCGTATTGTCTTCTTCGGCGGCGGCCCGGCATGTCAGCGCGCACGGTCGAGACGCCCCGTTGCCACCGGGTCGCTCTCGTATCCTGCCTTCGCGGCGAACTGACGTTACTCTCCAGCTGCCTCACGATACAGCCCTTGCCGGTTGATGTAGGTGAGGACCGCGTCCGGCACCAGGTAACGTATGGGTTGTCCGGCGCGCACGCGCTTCCGGATGACCGTTGAGGACACGTCGACGAGCGGCAGATTGAGGACCGTGCAGCGCCGCGCGAGATCGGGCGGTAGCCCGGCGAAGGCGGGTTCCAGTCGCCGGATATCGGTTCCCTCGCGCAGAGCGACATAAAAGGTTTCCAGGTGCGAGAGGACCTCGTCGAAGCGCCGCCAGGGCGTGTCCACCAGGGAATCGGCGCCGGCGATGAAGCACAAGGCGGCATTTGGGTATGCAGCGCGCAGCAGGGGCATCGTATCCGCCGTGTAAACCGGCCCGGGCTGCACAAGCGCGGTGTCGTCGAGGGCAAAGGCGTCGTTGCCGGCGATCGCCAGTTCGACCATCACTTGGCGGTCTGCAGCGTGCGCCACGGCCGTGCGGTGCGCCGGGTCGCCCACCGGCAGAAAGAGGACGCGGTCCAAACGCGCTTCGTGGGCGACTGCCTGCGCGATGAAGAGATGGCCATTGTGAATCGGATCGAAAGTGCCGCCGAAAATCCCCAGACGCGTCACGTCAGGCGGATCTCCGCCTCGCCGATGCGGACGCGGTCGCCGGGTTTGGCACCTGCGCGCTCCAGCTTGCGCCTCGCGCCGACCCGCACGAGCGCTTTGTCGAAGTAGGCCCGTCCCTCGTCGCTGTCAAGATCCGTCATGGCGGCGACGCGTTCGATGCTGCGACCGCTGAGGCGAAAGGCCCGACCTTCGCGCTTCACGGTGACGCTGGAATACGCCGGATGCGGACGCGGCCGGACGACGACATCCGCGGCAACCGCCCCCTCTTCGCCGCGCGCCCGGGCCTCGCCAATCGCCTCATACATGGCGTGCACGAGCTCACGAATGCCCTGTCTCGTTGCCGCCGAGATACCGAGGACGCCGGGGCCAGCCGCATCCCGGACCGCCTGCAGCACGGCCTGCGCTTGCGGCAGATCCAGTTTGGAGACGACGACGAGGCGCCGCAAGGTCAGCAGGCGCGGGTTCCATGCGCCAAGCTCGCGTTCGATCATGCCCAGTTGAGCGACGGCCGCCTGCGGGTCGAGCGCACCGTCCACCAGATGCACGAGGACGCGGGTGCGCTCGACGTGGTTGAGAAACTGATCGCCCAGACCCGCGCCCTGACTGGCGCCTTGGATGAGGCCCGGAACGTCCACAGCGACGAAGCTTGCGTCGTCGTCGACGCGGACCACGCCGAGCTGCGGTTCGAGCGTCGTGAAGGGATAATCGGCGATCTTGGGTTTGGCGCTCGAGATCGTCGCAAGCAAGGTGGACTTGCCGGCGTTGGGGGCGCCGACGATACCCGCGTCAGCCAGCAACTTCAACTGTAGATCCAGTTCGAAGGACTCCCCGGGCTCGCCGCGCTGGGCAAAGCGCGGCGCTTGGTGCGTGCTCGTTGCAAAGTGCTGGTTGCCCAGACCGCCGCGCCCGCCGCGCGCGACACAGACGCGCTCACCCGGGGTGCTCACGTCCGCGATGAGCGTATCGCCCGCGTACACAAGCGTGCCGAGCGGTACGGGAATGATCGTATCAGCGCCCTTCTTGCCGTGGCGCTTGTTGGGCCCTCCCCGGCCCCCCGGCTCGGCGGCAAACGACGTGGCGTGACGAAACTCGCTTAAGGTCGTACGCTCCGGATCGGCGAGCAAAAAGACGGAACCGCCCCGGCCGCCGTCGCCGCCGTCCGGGCCTCCTCGAGGTACGTACTTCTCGCGGTGAAAGGAGACGATGCCGTCGCCGCCTTTGCCGCCTATGACGCGTATGCGTGCTCGATCGATGAACATGTCTGTTGGCCGCTTGGCTGCCCTTGGTCGGGGTGGCGCAAACAAGGAGACCGGCGCATGCCGCCGGCCTTCTCTTCGACTCTGGGAGTCAGGTTGCTTCGCCGGGAGGTGCGGTTTCGTTGTTAGGAAGCGGCGGTCCCGGCCAGCTCGCCGGCAACGACGCGGACGACCTGCTTATCCCGGCCGCGGCGTGCGAATTCGACGACGCCGTCGGTGAGTGCGAAGAGCGTGTTGTCCTTGCCCATGCCGACGTTGGGCCCGGGGTAGAACTGCGTGCCCCGCTGGCGCAGGATGATGTTGCCGGCGGCGACCCGTTCGCCTCCGAACTTCTTGACGCCCAAACGCTTGCTCTGGGAATCACGCCCGTTGCGAGACGAACCCAGGCCCTTCTTGTGGGCGAACCGCTGCAGGTTGATGATGAACGCCACGGTCCTCGATTACTCCCTTTTTGTGTCTGGTTGACGAAACGGCGCCCGTGTAGTATAGCAAAGCCCGCTTGCAAGGGTCAAACGCAGACGCACCGGCCGTCACCGGGTAGCCTTTGGTGGACCATGTGGTCCAGGCGCTGCTTCGTCGGCGGTAGCCGGTGAACCCTGGCTCTCAAGGGGCTTGACACGTCGTGTCCACGCATCAGCTGCCTCCCGCAGCCGGTACCTTCCTACCTTCACCGAACGCCTCCGCCAATTGTCGCAGCTGCGCCGCGGCGTCATTCGCCGTCGTAGTAGTCGAGTTGGGGTGATCCACGCACGATGATGCGTTTTCCCGAGGCCGAGATCAAGAACTTATCGGAGTCGGGGTAATAGGTAACGCTACTGAGGCCTTCCATGCCGTCCATGCCGAGCATGAAGACCCGGCACGAGGTCGTGCCGGCGTTCAGAAGCTGGTGCGAACCAACATCGCCTGGCGGGAAAGCAATGACATCACCCGGACGGCAGACGAATTCGCCGTGCAGAGTGCGGATCGTCGGATGACCGTCCAGCACGATGAAGACTTCCTCTTCGTACTGTTCGGCGTGCAGCGGGCAGTAACGCTTGCCAGGCTCGACGGTCACGACCTGGTAGCCGAGTTTTCGGGCGTCGATGAGAAGCCCCAGTTCCTGTCGCAGACTCGCGTACTTGCCCCCGGCGCCCACACGAGGCTGCGCAGGGGCTTCGTCGATGTTAATGCGGTTGACAAACACGTCATGGCGGCCTTGCAGACAGCGGCCGATGAGCGCATCAGCGCCCGCGAAAATGCAGGCCCCCTGTCCGACGAGGAGCACGTCCAGAGTGAGCGCCCAGATCCGGCGCAGCGAGAGTGCGGTGCGTGGCGGATCGCCGAGCAAGTTATCCGGCGGCATACACAACGCGCCCGCAGGTTCGCCTCGCAAGCCGTCCCCGACGATCGCCGCGCGCCGCTCGGGCAAAGATAGAGCGATCTCGCCCGGCTTGCGGCTGCTCTCGATCTCGATAATCCAGATGCTGGAGGCGAGCTCTTCGCCGTCTTTGAGCAGACGCTCGACCGGCCCCTGCAGCACCTGTGCCGTGCGAGCTCCGGTGGCAACGGTCGCGCCGAATGCGGCCGCCACTTCGCGGGCAGCCGGCTCGCGCTCGGGATGCGTGAGGACGACCCAACGCACCCCGCCCCTATCGCGGATGAATGCAAGGTCGGTTTCAGATGCCGGCAGCGGGTCGACGACGATGTTGCCTTCAGGCCGTTGCAGGAAGAAGGCATTGAAGTAGAGGCTGCGGTCCGGCTGCCACACGGACCACATTGCAAGTCCTTCCAAAGCCAGCAGTTGCACCTTGCATCTCCCCCCTGCGCAACATCCGTAGCAGTCGCGCTCGCGCGACCGAAAGCGGGTTAACGCAAAGTCCAGTAACACTATGCGCCTGTCCCCAGAAAAGGGACAACCCGCGAAACGGTTACAGTTCGGGTTCCGGGCCGCGCAATCTTTCGTGGCAACGTTGCGTTTCCTTACCGGTCGGAAAGACCAACACAATGACACAGACTCTTGTTCGTAAAGAGGAGAGGAGAGTTCATGCACAAGGGAGTTATGGCGGGTGCCGCCGCGGCGTGTTGCGCGCTGACGGGCGTTGCGGTGCTGGCCGCCAATCAGCCGATGGGCAGCATGCACATGATGTCCATGAAGCCCACGGTTGTCGTCATGCACGCCCAGAACGGGTCGGGCGAGAATGGCACGGCGACACTGACGTCGGTGAGCGGCGGTACGAAGGTTGTCATCAGCCTCACGAACGCCAAGGGCACGCAGCCCGCGCACATCCACCCGGGTCCGTGCAGCAAGCTGGCGCCCGCGCCAAAGTATGCGCTGAGCAACGTCGTCAACGGATCTTCGACGACGATCGTGAAGGTGCCGCTGTCGGACTTGCTGGGCAAGCACTACGCGATCAACGTCCACGAGTCCACGACGAACCTGGCCAAGTACGTCTCTTGCGGTAACATTCCGTAATTTCGCAGCAGACGTCGCGAAAGCAAAGCCAGAGGCGCGGGGAGACCCCGCGCCTCTGTTTTTGCGGCCGGATCCCTTGAGAAACGGAGCACACGTGCACCACGGCATGGCACATGGTACAATGATGAGGCCGAGATTGCCGGCGCGGAGGGAACAAGCTATGGCCGAGCTACGAACCAATGAGACTGCATCCGGCGCGCAGGTGCTGTGCGAGATCGAAGGGCCACTTGCGACGCTGACCTTGAACCGCCCCGAGAAGCGGAATGCGCTCTCGCTGGACATGATGAACGACATCTGCGAGGCGCTGCGGGAAGTGGCCGCCAACCCGGCCGTCCAGGTCGTCATCCTGGCCGCACGCGGGCCGGTCTTCTCGGCCGGTCACGACCTGCGCGAGCTCGTCGATCGCGATCGCGAGACGTACCGGCGCATCTTCGACGCCTGCGTGAAGATGATGGAGCTCATCCAAAGCATCCCCCAGCCGGTCATTGCGGCGGTGGGAGGGCCGGCGACCGCAGCCGGCTGCCAGCTGGTTGCAACGTGCGATCTTGCGGTTGCGGCGGAAAGCGCGTGGTTCGCGACGCCGGGGGTCAAGATCGGGCTCTTCTGTTCGACGCCGATGGTTGCGGTGAGCCGTGTCATCGGCCGCAAACGGGTGATGGAGATGCTTCTGACCGGCGAGCCGATGCCGGCCCGGGAGGCGCTGGCCTACGGACTGGTCAATCGCGTCGTGCCGCCCGCCGACCTCATGACCGAGGTGCGGGCTCTTGCGTTCACGATCGCCGCCTTGAGCCCGGCAACCGTGGGCTTGGGAAAGGCTGCTTTCTACAAGCAGATCGATCTGCCGCAGCACGAAGCGTATGAGTACACCAAGGAAGTCATGGCGATCAACGCCGGGCAACCGGACGCGCGGGAGGGCATCACGGCGTTTCTCGACAAACGCGAGCCGCACTGGTCGGGCCGCCGCTGATTCACTTTTCCGGCTTCCGTCCGTGGCGGCCGATGCGCTCTTTCCACCTTGCGTCCGTAGCGGCCGGGCTTGGCCGGCCGAGAGAACCTGACGTCTTGGAGGATGCTCACGTAAGGCGATATCCTCTCTCGGTCGCGCAAGCGCGACCGCTACGCGCCGCGGCCAATGGGCATCCGCTACGCGTCGCTTGGCAGGTGAGCGCGACGCCTAGGTAACCGTTACGCGGACAGGTGCAGAGTGCGCCAGAGGCGCGTTCCGGAGAGACGCTCGTGCGGCCACCATCCGGTGAACGCGCCAACAAGCCAGGGCACGACCGTGAGGCACGTGATGCCGCCTAGCAGGTAGCGCCAGAGGCTGCGCACAAACCCGGGCGGCCGCGTGACGTCATTGCCCCGCGCGACGCGAAGGTCGAACACCAGCATACCGCACGTCCGGCCCACAACGCCCACCATGAGGGCGCTGTACAGCATCCAAAAGAAAATGAGCGCTTCCGTCAGCGCAAGAGCGGTTAGGGCGTGGTGCGCCAGTAGCCAGCGGGCGAAGATCGCCCGTCCCGCATTTCCCGATGCCGCAAGCTGGCGCAGGCCCTGCACGTCCTCGGGCCCGACGACGACCCCATGATATACGGGTCCGGGTGGCAGGTCTTGCGGGCCGCCCTGGTCGACGATGATCCCGCCCGAAAACATAATTGAGGCGACGATGACCAGGTCCACCAGACACGCCAACGATCGCAGGAGAAAGCTGGCAGGGACGGGCCCATCGGCGCGAATCCGGGTTGCTTGCGGCGCCGAGAGCGGACCCGCTGCCAGCCGCCGCTGCCACACCGCATAGAGGGGCGTCTGGGCGAAGGTCCGCAACGCGACGGTTGACCACGTACGGCATTTCCCCAAGCCACTCACCCATCGCAAGTGACGTATCCGTCTCGATGACACGGCGCTGCTCGAGGAACGCCTCCATGTCCACATGCGCCTTGAGGTGGCGGAAGCTCAGCGCACACAGAGCCCGGGCCGCGGCCTCCAGCGAGCCGCAACACAGAAGACCAAGCCTGTCGGCCGTGTACTCCGTGCGGCGCAGCCACGCCCCGAAGACGAGCGCAACGAACAGATTTTCATGACCCGAGGCCGAGAAGAGAGAGCTGATGCGCGTGTGGCCGGCGTACACGTGCGCCAATTCGCAGCCTACGGCAAACGCCAACTCGTCCTCGTCGAGGTGACCCAGCCATTCGCTCGAGATGAGAATCCCATACGGTTCGCTGAGCCCGAACGACGTCACCGGTGTGAACAGGTCCTCGCGGACGAAGACCAAAGGCTCGGGCACCCTAAGCAGAGCGCAGCAACGGCGCACGACGCGCAAGACGTCGGGAAACTGTCGCTCCGTCACGCGCAGGCTGGTGCCCAACAGGCGTCCTCGGGCGATCGTGATGTAGACCATTGCGACGACGAGCAAAACGCCAACTTCCGAGACGGTAAAGGGTGAATGGAGGAGGGTTGCCACGATGCCTGCAGTCAGAGGCGCAAACGCCAGCGTCGTCCAAAAGGCGCGGCCCTCGCTCGGATAGCGCAGCGAGTGCGAGCCGGTGAAGAGGTCTTGAGGATGGTCGGGCAGGTGGCGGATGGCATCCCTACCGCCGCGAGGGGCCTGCTCGATCATGACGCTCCCGGAGCGGCGCCCCGCGTGGCTGCTCGGCGGCGCCGCGCGCGCAGCACGACAATTGCCACCGTCAGGAGCGCCAGCGCGACGAGCACGGCGATGGCGGCTGCAATGTACGGATGCAAGAATGCGAGGATGATGCCGCCGACGGCGGCGACGTCTTCGCCGGCGCTCAGCGGTGCGTTGGCAGTCCCCAGCGTGCCGACGGTCGAGGCGGCCCGCGCGGCGGCCGAGGAGCTGTGGATGAAGAGGCTGTTGAGGGCTCCCAGCGCCATCAAGGTGTACAAGGTTCCACCGCTTGCGGCATGGACTGTGCTGCCCACCAGGATGGCGCCCGCAACCGGTCGCACGGCAAACGACACCGCGTGCAGCGCGTGATCGACGGCTGGGATCTTGTCGGCGGCGATCTCAAGCAGCGAAAAGATGCCCAGCACGACGGTCGCGCTGGTCGAGCCGAGCCAGGCGAAGTCCGGCGACGGATGGATCCAGTGATAGTGCGTGGCAACCGAGGCGGCGAAGAGCGTGAGGAAACCACGGACGCCGGCGGTGGTCGTCAGTGCGTAGGCCAGGGCAAATTGTCCGGCAGCGTCGAGCATGGACCTTAGGCTTCTATTCTATCACAGATCGCACTGCGCGCGCCGGGAAAGCAGTTGTACGGCATGACGGCCCAGCCGCTGCTGCACGATCGCACTGCGCGCGCCGGGAAAGCAGCCTGGGCCTTCCCGCCTTGCGGAGTGTTGCGCGGACCGGTGCGCCGCGTTCCTTCTCGACGAAGATCGACGGTTACCACGACCTTGCCGCTCCGCCCCTTGATGGCCGCTTTTTGGGCGCGAGCCCAGGATTTTCCCGCACCGCACGTCACAGGCCAGCCGCTTCACCGGCGCCGGAGCCGCTGCTGCGCGGCAGCCTTGCGCTCGGCGCCGCGCACGCCGCCGTCTTGGTCGCGGTCGCGGGTGCTCGGCGCCGCGCGATCAGTACTTGGCGCTGAGGAACAGCGTGTACAGACGCGGCGGACCGCTGGGCTCGTTCTCGTACGGGTAGACGCTTTGATTGTACATAAACGGCTCGCACGCGTAGGTCTGCCCCGGCGCGCACTGGTTGGGGTTGTAGCCCGAACCCGGTCCGTACGATCCCAGCCCCTGGGGCACATAGTATAGGTTGGCCGGAATCCGCGTTGGCGTGTAATTGCCGAGCAGATTTTCCACCCGCAAGCCGAGGATCATGTTCTTGGGTCCGACGCCGACGTCGTGGGAGATCGTGAGGTTGACGAGGGTGGTGGCGGGCGTGAAGAGCGAACCCGGATCTGAGCCTTCGGGCGTGCCGCGCGAGCCGACGATGTTAGGATGGTCGATTGTGCCCGGGTTCGTGGGATCGGTGAAGTAGTAGGCCTGCGACGGCGTCGGCGCGGCCAAATCGGTATTGAGCACCTCAACCGGCACGCCGTTTTCGAAGATGAAGCGCTTCGTGCCGACCCCGTAGCGGTAGCCGTACTCGTACGAGATGGTCGTCGCGGCGTGGAAGCCGTCGCGTGTATTGTAGTTGAGGTTGAGGGTGCCGATGAGCGGCGAGACGTACGTGACGTGGAAGAAGTGGTTGGCCGCCAGCGCCGCTGCGTTGACAGTGGGGAAGAAGTCGCCGTCGTAATTGGCCAGCGTGTTGTCGTACGTCATGTCGAACAGGCCGGACAGCCCGAACTCGGCGCTGCGCTGCAGGGCGAACTCGACGCCCGTGTTTTCGTTGATGCCGGCGTTTTCTTCTTTACTCGGTCCGAAAACCGGGGTGCCGCTGGGCAGCGTGAAGAGTAAGGGTTGGCTGCCCACGACGTAGTTGAAGCCGCGCCGGTAGTACGGCGTGATGCGCAGCTGGATGCCGTGCCCGAAGTCGTGCTCGAACGAGAAGTCGTAATTGACGGCGGTCTGCGGCAGCACGGGCGTGTATTGGGCGAAGTCGTTGGTCGTCAGGTCCAAGAGCACTTGCTGGTACAGGTTGCTGACGAAATTGGTGACGCCGTAGCCGGGCAAGGGCAAAAAGCAGCCGTTGGCGACGGTGCATCCCTGCAGCCATCCCGGCACCTGGTAGGTGTCTTCGATCGCGGACAACGGAATGAACTCGATGTTCTTGCCGAACGAGAAACGCAGCGTGTCGGTTGGGCTGATTTCAAAACTTGCCGCCAGGCGCGGACTAAGCTGTTGCGGTTGGGTCACGTTCGCGCTGATGGGCGCGCCGGGCAGCGTCACGAGGTCGCACAGCGGCGCGGGCGGCGCGTAGGTCGTCGTGCAGCCGGCCGGGCGGGTGTTGTCGATGTAATAGGTCGTGTTCTGCGCGGCTGCGTCGGCAGGCAGCGGGATCGACTCTTTGTCCCAGCGCAACCCCAGCGTGATCGTGATCCGGTCGCTGGGTTGGTAGCGGTCTTTGATCCACGCATCCCAGCGGTGCAGGGGGCCGTTGGTGTATGAGAAGTCGGAGACGTACGTGCGCAGCGGGGCCAGGGCCGGGTTGGTCGGGAGGGTCCCGTTGAGGCTTGAGCCCAGCGCCGCATTGAGCGCGTTGTTGAAAGGGGCGATGTAGCAGCCGCCATAACCGGGCATGCTCGTCACCCCAACCAACAGCGGGGCAACCTGCGGGCAGCCCAAGTCCTCGAGCGGCTCGTAGGTCGGTTCGAAACTGGGAAACGCGGCGAAGTAGCGGTTGTGGAAGTAGGAGCCGTCGCCTCCCAGACTGAGCTCGTGCTTGCTGTTGAGCTGATTGGTGTAGTCGAAGGCCTCGCCAAGGTTGGTCGTGTTGAGGTCTTCATAGAAGTCGGAGAACGATCCGACGTCGTACGGGTACCAGAAAATCAGGTTCTCGTAGGTCTTGAAGACGCGCAGGTCCGCGAAGCTGGAGGGCGAGAGCTGCCGCTTGAAGTTGAGCTTATCGATGACCGAGTTGTACGTCTGGGTGTCCGGAGTGTTGGTGTTCTCGGCGTACGCCACTTGAGCGGGAAAGAGCGTGATGTACGTGCTCTGGTATGTCGGGAAAGACTGTAAAAAGAACGGATCACTGGCCGCCCAGACGTTGCCGTTGTTGGAGGCATAGGGGGCGAACTGCGGGGCGGCCAGATAGTTGAAGAAAAACGTCTGGCCCGAGAGATTGGTCAGGAATTGCACTTCGTTGCGGTTACCCTGCCCGAAGTGGTAGAAGAGATTCATCACCTCGTCGTTGAGGGTGCTGAAGACTGTGTTGCCAAGCTCGAGCGGCAAGAGCGTGCGCCGGTCGCCGTAGTCGCTGGCGTCGCGCTGGCCGCCGTAGGAGAGGAAGTAGCTGAAGCGGTTGTTGGCCGTCGCCGAGCCGTAGTCGATGGAAATCTCGTGGCCGTACGTGGGTCCCGAGATGCGCGCCGTGGCCTGACCTTCGCCCGGGTACGTCCCGCGCTGGATGACCTCGTTGATGACGCCCGAGTTCGTGTTGCCGGCCGAGACGTCGTAGCCGCCGGTTGAGAGCTCGACGCTGCGCGCACCGTTGAGCGAGACCGCGTTGAGGAATTGGCCTGTGACGGCATCCGTGTTGTCGACGCCATCATACTCGTAGCCCACGTCGTTCTCGGCGCCGGCCCGGATCACGGGGTAGCCGAAGTTGTCCGTCGTGACGCCGGGCAAGGAGTTGAATGCCTGGAAGCCGTTGAGGTCCTGGGGCGTCCCGTTGATGTTGGACAGACTCTGCTGGTTGATGACGTAGGTGTCGGCGGTGACCGTCGGCTGCACGAGCGAGGTCGAACTGCGCACGGTCACCTTGCCCAGCGTGCGGATACCGCTTTGCGTGAGGTGCACGTTGAGCCGCAGGGGCTGGTCCTGGATGAGCGTGATGCCGGGGCTGACAAACGTATCGTAGCCGTCCTTCATGAAGGTCACGCGATACGTGTCAAGCGGCAGCCCGTTCAGTGAGTAAAAGCCGTCGGACCCGGTGAAGGTCGAGGTCTGGGCGGAGGGCGACGCGGCCGTCACGTGCACGCCGGCCAGCGGATGACCCGCGGTGTCCGTCACGTAGCCTTGAATACCGCCCGTCGTGCCGGCCTCAGCCAGCAGCGGCGAAAAACTTACGGCAAGGCCTGCAAGGACCGCACTGAGGCGGCAGGCCAATTTTTTCACCATGTGCCTTCCTCCCACGCGACGCGCCCCGAATCGTGGGGCGCGCATTCGCGGGGTGCGTTTTTAATGCCTTGCCGGGGCGGCTTGGCCCGCATTGCGTGGACGCAGCCACCGATCCAGCCATCCGACCCAGCGCCGATAAACGTCCTCGCTGGATACCGGATCCGACGGGTAGTGCTCGCTGGAAGGATAGGCGATAAACTGCACCCGCACCCCGCGCTCCCGCAGGGCATGGTACAGCTCGTAGGAGTGGACGATGGGCACGGTCGTGTCGCCGGTGCACGCCACAATGAGAGTCGGCGTGGTGATGTTCCAGGCGTACGTGATGGGCGACTGGGCGACATACACCTGGTAGGCGCGCCGCGACGACCACAGCGGTGCGCCGTAGAAATAGCGGTCGAGGACGTTGTAACTGCTGATTGCGTAGTCGGGTGGCAGGTCGGTCGGCGCGGCGCCCGCTACGGCCGCCTTCCAGCGATGGTCGTGGCCGATGAGCCAGGCGGTCAAAAGCCCGCCGTACGACCACCCGCTGACCGCGATCTCGTTTTTGTCAACGATGCCCAGGCGCTCGACGGCCGCAATGCCGGCCAGGATGTCGCGGGCCGGACCCGCCACCGTGTCGCCGACGATCGCGGTTTCATAATCAGTGCCCTCATCGTCGCTGCCCCGGTAGTTGGGTTCGAACACGAGATAGCCGTGGGCGGCGAAGAGTTGCGACAGCCCGGGATAGTCCGTGTCAAAGGCGGCTTGGCTGGCATACTGCGGCCAGCCGTGAATCTGCAAAACCAACGGATAGAGGCGCCCGGCGACAAACCCGGGCGGGTACGTCAGGACGCCGTTTTCGCGAAACCCGTCGTTGGTCCACGTGATCGTCCGGACCACTCCCAGGTGCAGACTGCCGAAGAACGCATTGTACGACGTCAGCTTGCGCGGGCGGTCATGCCAGTTCGACATGACGTAGAGTTCGGACGGAGCTTGCGGACCCGACGCCACAAAGGCGATCGCGCCGGTTCGGCTGATAGTGGCGCCGCTCGCATTGAGGTCGCCGAGCTCCAGCGGTTGCGCCGTGCCATCCAGGCTGACGCGCCACATGCCTTCGTGGGTACCGTCGTGCGCGAGCACGAGCAACGACAGACTGTCCGGCATCCAGTGCACCCCCCAGGGCGAGCGATCCAGCCGCCGCGTGACGTCCAGGCCATTGACGCCGCGCGCCGCCGCTGTCGTGACGAAGATGTCGCTGACGTCCAGCGCGTGGCCGTGCGCGGGGTACCAGTACGCGATCTTGGTGCCATCCGGTGAGGTGTCGCAACCGGCCTCCAAGCCGGCGTGCGCGGTGAGGGGCTGGAGGTCGGCCCATCCCGCCGGGACGCGGGAAAGGTCCAAGACGCGCATGACCGCCCGATCGCCATGCGCGATGTAGGGATCGGGCATAGCGGTGAGCACTAGATGCCGGCCGTCGCGCGACCAACAGATGAACTGATTGGGAAAGTGCTGCGGTGCAATGAGCGCGTTGAGATAGGGTTGGGAGAGTTCGTGCGTTCCCGGGGGGAGGCTCCAGGGTCCTTGAGTGAGCCGTTGCGTTGTCCAGGGAGGCTGGGTCGCGACAAGCCACACGTGCGACGGCAAGGGTGGCGCGGTCGTCATGTAATCGTTGTCCCCGACTTCGAAGGAGGTTTCGAAGCGGGCGATGCCGTGACGCTGCGGCGGGGCGTCGGCTCTGACGAAGGCAATGGCCTTGCCGTCGGGGCGCCAGGCAAAGTACTCGACGTCTTGGCTTGTGCTCGTCAGACGGTGCAGCCGGGCTTTAGCGACCGTCCAGACGTAGAGCTGGTGCGGGGCATCGGCGCGCGCGGCCAAGAAGGCCAGCTGCGTGCCGTCGGGTGACCAGCGGGGTGAGGAGACGTCATCGAAGGGAAGGGGCAGCGTCGTGCGCGCTCCGGTCGCCGTCGTCAGGAGGTCGAGGCGGACGACGACCTGGTTGGTGTCAAAGTCATTAGTGCCGACCAGAAGTGCGACCCGGCTGCCGTCGCGCGAGATCCGGGGATCGGCGAGCGTCACCTCGCGGCGCACGTCAAGGAGCGTCAGCGTCCGCGCAGCGGCGGCGTGCGGCGGGGCGAAAATCAGCACGAAAATCAGCACGAGGGCGGTGAAGAAATGGTTGCGCATGGGCGCGACTACCTGGCGTATGGGATAATCCCCTCGTCCTGCGTTCCGTCGCGTTCTACCCCATGTAGCGGCCGCGCTTGCGCGGCCGAAGGAACGTTGCCCTCTGGGGAAGGCGTCCGACGCGTTACGCTCTCTCGGTCGCGCAAGCGCGACCGCGACGCCTTTTGCTCGAGCGCGACCGCTACGCGAGGGCCGCGAGGCCGCGCTCGAGGTCGGCGATGACATCCTCCGGCTCCTCAATACCAACCGACAAGCGCAGAAACCCATCGTGAATCCCCAGCGCCTGACGCTGCTGCTGGGTCAACGCGCGGTGCGATGAGGTGGCGGGATGCGAGAGAGTGGTCGCAACGCCTCCGAATGAGAGAACCAATGTGAGGTGCCTCAATGCCGCCAAGAAGCGGTTGACCGCAGCCCGCTCCGGCGCCAGCTCAAAGGAAACGACGGAGCCAAAGCCATTGCTCAGCGTCTGCGACGCAGCATCCCGCGCCGGTTCCAGCCCGGGGTAATGAACTTTGTGCACCTCCCGTCGGCCCTGCAGCCACCGCGCGATCTCCAGGGCGCCCTTGCTCGAGCGGCCCAGGCGCAAACCCAGCGTGCTGCACGACCGGGCCGCAAGCCAGGCCTCAAAGGGTGACCCCACGACGCCCAGCCGGCCCGCGAGAACCCGAATCGGCTCCACGAGTTTTTGAGAGCCGGCTACCGCGCCGCAGACGACGTCGTGGTGGCCGCCGATGAACTTCGTGAGGCTCTCGACAACCAGGTCTGCTCCCAACGCCAATGGTCGGCAGTGGTAGGGGGTGGCCATCGTGTTGTCCACCACAAGCCAAGCACCGCAAGCGTGCGCCCGCTGGGCCAACCAGGCGACGTCTGCTACCCGCAGCCGCGGGTTCGAAATGGTTTCCACAATGACGAACTGCGCCGGCTGAGCCAGCAAAGACTCGACCGATGATCTGTCGACCAGGTCGCCGTGTTCGACCCGCACGCCAAAACGTTCGAGGTCGCCGAGAAGGCGGGTCGTGTTGCCGTAGACATCGTGAGACGCGACAACCCGGCTGCGAGCCGATCCCAGAGCAAGGAGAGTAACGGCCAAGGCCGACATGCCCGAGCCCGTGACGACGCAAGCCTGGGCATCGTGGAGCGACGCCAGCAGGTTCTCGAGGAGCTCGTGATTGGGCCCTCCCGAACCCCCATAGACCGTGCCGTGGGCCCTTCCTTCATAGACAGCATCGACCTCATCCAGCGAACGGAACGTCCAGCCCGCGGCGGCGTAGATCGGCGCTGCAGCAGGCTCGTTACAGGGCGGTTCGCATGCCGCGGCATGCACGGCGGCGGTGTCAAATCCCGACATGGTGGTGGCCTCCTCGCCCCCAGGGCGTAAAGAAGGGGGTGCCGCGCGACACGCAGCCCCCCTTGAGACATCTGTTACGCGCTAGGCGAAAGCGCGCTTACTTTTTCTTCGCCTTCTTCGCTTTCTTCGCTTTCTTTGCCACGGTGTTGAGGTCACCTCCCCCCTGGACTTTCGGGCGCGCGGAGCGTTGCTGTACGCCTCTCCTGTCTTCACCTACCCGCCGGTGCGGAGCGCCGGCAGTTATCGCGCGTTGCCGAAGGGTGCGGGAACACCAGCCAGATGCTCCTCGCGCGCGGAAGTTCTGTTCTCAGAGCACTTCCCCTCTTGGCCTCATCGGCACGCGCAAAGAAAACTTTACCTGCGGTGCGGCAGCGAGAGCGCAGCACAACCGGGAGGGAGAGCTCGCCGCGCACACGTCATGTGGGCGGATCATCTGCAGAGCACGCTCGCAAGAGCGCTGGCGAGACACGCGCCGTCTCCCGCGCGCTCTCTATGACGCATGCGGTGCATCGCGCAGTGCCGCGCCCGCACAGCGCCCGAGCAACGTGTGCAGCCAGGCTCGGCGGTGCCTCTTGGAAAAACACGCGTGCGCGCGCAACTCATCGCGCGTGTCCGTCGGAGCTTGCGGCGCATCGCTCATCGGTCGAACGCTATGCACCTCGTGCCGGGCCGGCACGCATCATGGCATGCTCGCACGCTACGGCTCGCGCCCGGGCTGATCAAAGCAACCCTGGGGCGTACCCGGCGGGCGCGCATAGCATGGGCGCGTGCGACGGCTCGCGTGCAGGGTAGGCTGGGTCATCGCAGCAGCCTGGGTTGTCTTGGGGTGCGCACAAGGGCCGCCCCGCAAGGCGTGACGAAGCATGCCGGCCGAGCATGAAGAACGCACGGCGGGTCGTGGTGACCGGCTTGGGAGCCGTCACGCCGCTCGGCAACAACGTCCAGCAGTTTTGGCACAACGTCGTCCGCGGCGTCAGTGGGGTCGATCAGATCACCCTCTTCGACGCCTCGAACCTCCCAACGCGTTTTGCGGCCGAAGTGCGCGACTTCGACCCCGCGGCCATGCTCGGCAAGAAGGACGCCCGCAAGATGGACCGCTTCGCGCAGTTCGCCCTCGCGGCGGCCCAGGAGGCGGTCGAGGACGCCGGCCTGGCCGTCACCGATGCCAACCGCGACAACATCGGGGTCATCATGGGGTCGGGGATCGGGGGCATCACGACGATCGAGCAGCAGACGAGAGTGATGACCGAACAGGGACCCGACCGGCTCTCGCCGTTCTTCATCCCGATGCTGATCAGCAACATCGCACCGGGCCTCATCTCCATGCGCATGGGCCTGCGCGGCCCGACCCACACGACGGTCTCGGCCTGCGCCTCATCCAACAACGCCATCGGAGAGGCGCTGCGTCTCATCCAGTTCGGAGAGGCGGAGGTCGTCATCTGCGGCGGCTCGGAGGCCCCGATCACGCCGCTCGCGGTGGGTGGTTTTTGCGCCATGCGAGCGCTGTCCACGAAAAACGACGACCCCAAGCGCGCCAGCCGCCCCTTCGATCGCACGCGCGACGGCTTCGTCATCGGCGAAGGCGGCGGTGCGCTCGTGCTCGAGGAACTGGGGTATGCCCACGCGCGAGGTGCCCGGATCTACGCCGAGCTCATCGGTTACGGGCAGTCGTCGGATGCCTACCACATGGTCGCCCCAGACCCGGAGGCGCGCGGCGTCAAGCTGGCCATCCAGCGTGCCTTGCAGGATGCCGGCGTCGCGCCGCACGAGGTCGATTACATCAACGCCCACGCCACCTCGACGGATTTGGGGGACGTCGCCGAGACGCAAGCCATCCACGCGGTCTTCGGCGACCACGCCGCCAAGATTCCCGTCAGTTCCAACAAGAGCATGTTCGGTCATGCCCTGGGAGCGGCCGGCGCCCTGGAAGGCATCTGCACCGTGCTCACGATCCACGAGAGCATCGTGCCCCCGACGATCAACTACGAGCAGGTCGACCCGCAGTGCAACCTGGACTGCGTACCCAACGTGGCCCGGCGCATGGACGTCGACGTCGCTCTCTCCAATTCATTCGGCTTCGGCGGCCATAACGCGGTTTTGGTGTTCCGCAAGTACGCCGCGACGTGACTGTATGACGGTAGACCTGGGACGCAAGCGGCACCTACGCCGTCTGCTGAGCCGGCTGGGTTTGCCAGCAGAGGCGGCGGCGGTCGTCGAGACCGCCTTGACCCACGATTCATATGCAGCCGAGCAAGCGGCAGCCGGTCGCGCGGTGGAATCCAACGAGCGGCTGGAGTTTCTTGGGGACGCCGTTTTGGGCGCTGCCGTGGCACAGGCGCTCTATGAAGCACATCCCGGACTGGCCGAGGGGCGCCTCTCGCGCATGCGTGCGGCGCTGGTGTCGCGCGAGGCACTGGCGCGCTCGGCGCAGGCACTCGAACTCGGGCCGCTCATCCTCCTGGGACGCGGGGAGCGGGCCGCGGGTGGCGCGCAGCGCCCAAAGATGCTCGCGGCGGCTTTCGAGGCCCTCGTGGGAGCGGTCTTTGCCGCCGGCGGCTGGGAGAAGGCGCGGGCCTTCGTGCGCCGCCATCACCTCGAGCGCGTGCCGCACACGGACGAGCGTGATCCCAAGACGGCTCTGCAAGAATACGTCCAAGCAAAGTTTAAGAAGGCTCCGCACTACGCGGTCACCGCGCAGAGTGGGCCGCCGCACGCACGCGTCTTTACGGTTGCGGTGGAGGTTGCCGGGCGCGTCTTGGGGCGCGCCAGCGGTCCCACGAAGAAGGAAGCGGAGGCCGGCGCGGCGCGGGAGGCACTAGCCCATCTACCTTAAGAGCATCGACCTCTTCGGTTTCAAGACGTTCGCCGAACGCACGCGTCTGGAGTTCGCTCCCGGCATCACCGCCATCGTCGGCCCCAACGGTTCGGGAAAGTCGAACTTCGTTGACGCCGTGCGCTGGGTGTTGGGCGAGCAAAGCGCCCGCCAGCTGCGCGGAGCGCGCATGGAGGACGTCATCTTCGCCGGCAACCTGCAGCGCCGCGCGCTCGGGATGGCCGAGGTGACCCTGACGTTCGACAACGCCGACGGCAGCCTGGCCACGCCGTTTGCCGAGGTCGCGATCACCCGGCGCGCCTACCGCAACGGCGAGAGCGAATTCTTCATCAACCAGGCGCCCGTGCGCTTGCGCGACATCACCGACCTCATGCTCGGCACCGGGCTGGCGGCCGAGCTCGCGGCCATCGTCTCGCAGGGCGAGATCGACGGTCTGCTCTCGGCCAAGCCCGAAGCGCGTCGCGAGCTCTTCGAGGGCGTGGCCGGCACCGCTCGCTATCGCCTGCGCAAGCGCGAAGCCCAACGGCGCCTTGAGCAGACCGCGGCCAACGCGCTGCGCGTCAACGACCTGTTGACCGAATTGGAGAAGCAGCTGCCCGCCATCGAGCAGCAAGTGCGCCGCGCCAAGCGCTACCAGAAGGTCCAGCAACAGCTGCGCGATTTTGAGATCTTTTCGTACGTGCATCGCAGCGCCGAGCGCCGCGAGGAACGGGCCCGCATTGCTGACGAGTTGGAAGCCGAAGAGCGGTCGGCTGCCGAGAGCACGCACGACCACGAGGCGCTGCATGATGCGGCCGCACGAGCGCGCGACGAGGAGTACCGAGCGACGCTGGCCCTCGACGAACGGGCCGCGGAACACGCACGCCTGGCCCATGAGCTCGAGACGCTTGCCGCGCAGCATGCAACGGCTGCCGCCCGGTTTGAGGAGTGCGCACGCGCCTGCGACTCGCTCGAGCGCGAGAGCGACGAGGCGGCGCAGACGGTCGCGGAGCTGGAACAGCGTTTGGTTGAGGCGACCCAAGCTCTGACGCGGGCGCGCAGCGAGCGCGACCGCGTGCTGGCCCAGGCGCAAGCTGCTGCGACGCGGGAGACAGAAGCCGCGGCGAAGTGGGAGAAGGCGTATGCCGCACTGCGCCAGGCCGAGGAGGCGCGCGCGCAACAAGCCGCCCATGCCGCACAAGCCGCGGCGGCGGCCGAGGCCGCGCAGGCCCAGTGCGGACGCCTGCGTTCCGCCCGCGCGCGCTTGGAAGAAGAACGCAGCGGGCTCGAACGCGCGCAAGCCGAGGGCGCGGCCGCGCTGCACGCCTGCGAGGAGAGCGCGCGCCGCATCGCGCGCGAGGTTGAGGAAGCCGCAAAGGCCCGCGAGGAGGCTGCCGCGAGATTGGCGCGGGCGTCCGAAGAGCTTGAGGCGGCTCGCGCCGTCGACCAGCAGGCCATGGCGCAGCTGGCGGCTTGCGACGCCCGGATCGAGGCGCTGCGGGAGTTTGTTGCCGGTGATGCGGCGCTGTCCGAGGGCGCACGGGTCCTGCTTGCGGCTGCCGCACGGGGAGAGGTGGCCGGCGTCGTGGGTACGCTCGGTTCCCTCATTGAGGTTGACGCGGCCGATGCCAAGGCGATGGACGCTCTCTTGGGTTCGCATGCCGGCGACGTCGTCGTGCGCGGGATGAAGGAAGCTCGCGCCGCCCTGGCTCTGCTCAAGGAGCACCGCGTGGGCCGCGCCTGTCTTCTCGTGCTCGAATCCTTTCCACGGGACGAGCGGCCTGCGGCGGCGATGGTGCGCCGCGACATAGGGACCGCGCGCGAAGCTGCCGGCCTCGTGCGCTGCCCGCCTGATGTCTTTGGGGCGCTGGCGCAGCTCTTGCGCGGGTGTTGGATCGTTGACGATCTGGAAGAGGCGCTGTCCGCAGCCCGCGCCGCCGGCGAGATGACGTTTGCCACCTTGGATGGCGACGTCATTCGGGGCGGCTGTATAGCGACCGGCGCGGGCAGTGGCGTCGTGGCGGCGCGTTCCTCGCAGGAGGCCTTGGAGCGCCAACAGGCGGCCTGCCGCGAGCGGGCGCAACACGCGGCGACGCAGACGGATGCCGCCGCGCGGCGTGCTTCGTCCA
>CADDZI010000039.1 GCA_902812405.1 bacterium
ACGGCGATAGAGTCCATGGTGCCATAGAGCCTACACCGAGCGAACGTCGCCCGCCTGCCGGGCACCGTGCGGCGGCTTCAAGGGAAACGCCGAAACGTTGGCATCTTGTGGTCGCGCAAGCGCGACCGCTACACGACAATCCACACCCCGTAGCGGCCGTGCTTGCACGGCCGACGGAACCTGACGCCTTTGGCGCAGAGTTCCCACGGCGGTACCCTCTTGCGGTCGCGCAAGCGCGACCCCTTATGAAAGCCGCCTACGGGGCGCCACTGCGGCGGCGCAGCAGTGCGAAGAAAAAACCATCGGCGCCATCTATTCCCGGAATGGTCAGGGCAAAATCACCCAATTGCAGGACGGCGTCCCCGGGAGCGGTAGTGCCACCTTCGAAATCGCCCTCCACACGAGAGCGGATGCCGGCCTGGATGAGCGGCAAAACAGGCTCGGCGCTCCAGCCCGGAGTCCGGCTCAGGAAGGGCACAACAATTTCCTCATCCTCGCGCGGATCGGTCGAACACGTGACGTACAGCAAACGGCCGCCTGGGCGCACATGTTGGGCCGCTACTTCGAGAATCCGCGCTTGCGTGAGCGCAAGGCGTGCTCCGTCATCCGGGCCCTTCTTCCAGCGTAGTTCCGCGCGCCGGCCAATCGTTCCAATCCCCGTACAGGGCGCGTCGACCAACACCGCATCCGCCTGCTCCAGCCCTGCGGGGTAGTGCCGGGTAGCGTCGGCCCGAACGATCTCCACGTTCGTCCAACCCAGCCGGGCCATGTCGGCACGCAGAATCGCGAGTGAGGCCTCGTTATCGTCGATCGCCACGATCCGGCTCGGTCCGCGGCCTGCGAGAGCACCGGTTTTCACACCGCGCCCGGCGCAGACGTCAAAGATCAACTCCCCCGTATGCGGCGCCAAGATCTGTCCCGCCAGCTGGCTCTCCTCGCTCTGCATCGTCACCAGACCGGCGTTGATCATCCGTTGCAACGATGCCCCCGCCCCGGCCGGCACGTCCTTCAGCACCAGGCACTCCGGAATGCCGTAGCGACCCGCAGCCGCGTCGATGCCCGCGTGGTGTAGCTTGTCATGTATCTCGCGCACGTCGGCGCGCCCGGTCGTCACCCGCACGGCGCGCTTCGCCGGTTGATTGACTCCTTCGGCAATGCGTATTGCGGTCTCAAAGCCGAAGCGGTCAATGAGATGCTGGCCCAGCCAGTCCGGCAGCGAGGCCCACACGCAAAAGGCCTGGATGTCGTGGGGACCGGACGGCACCGGCGGACGCTGCGGGCGGGCCGCAAGCTTGCGCAGAACCGCATTGGCCAGCGAAGCCATCCCCCGGTGGCCAAGGCGGCGTGCAACCGTGACGCTCTCATCCACCGCGCTGTGCTGCGGCACCCGGTCCAGGTACAACAGCTGGTACGCTCCCACGCGCAGCACCCACCGAGCCAGCTCGTCCAAGACATCCACTGGACGAGTAAGAACTGCCGCAAGAGACCAGTCCAAAGCCCGCCGCATCTTCAGGCTGCCGTACACGAGCTGCGTCAAGAAGTGCCGCTCGCGTGCGTCCAAACCCGGTTCGCGCAGCGCGGCGTCCACGGCGGCCGGACCGCCGCCCGCCAACAGGGTCTTCACCGCGCGCTCCCGCGCGCCGGATACCTTGGCTTTAACCGGCACGGCCTGCCAAGGCGGCAAATTCCTCTCCTGTCATGGGGGGCTTGCCTTCAAGGACGAGGCGGCGCAGGCGCACCCATCCCGGCTGCGCCGCAACCACCACGCCTCCTCGATCGATTGAGACAACCTCGCCCGGCGCCGCAACCCCATCGTTGCCGCCCGCGCTGTCCACCGCAGCCTCAAGCACTTTCAGACGTTTGCCTGCATAGAGCATCCATGCCCCGGGCTTGGGGCTCAGGCTCCGTATTTGGTTGACGACGGCCGCCGCCGGCGCGTCCCAACGGATCTTCGTGTCCTCCTTCGAGAGAGGCCGCGTATACGTCGCCTGAGAGTGCTCTTGCGGCACGCGCGGCAGGCTCCCCAAAGCCAACCGCGTTGCTGCTTCGCCGAGCAGACGCGCACCGGTGGTGGCCAGCTTGTCATGGAGAGTTCCATAGGTGTCATCGGGGTTTATGGGGATAGCTTCCTGCAGGGCGATGTCGCCGTCATCCATACCCGCGCCCATCCAAAAGACGGTCACGCCGGTTACCTCACAGCCGTCACGTAGGGCAGCCTGAATCGGGGTTGCCCCGCGATAGGCAGGCAGCAAGCTCGGGTGGACGTTGAGCGCGGCCAGGCTCGGGATCGACAGCACGGCAGCCGGTAAAATCTTGCCGTACGCGGCGCACGCGAGAAGCTCCGGTCGGAGATCCCTAAGCTCCCGCACGAACTCAGCATCCAGCCGGGGCGGCGTCAGAACCGGCACCCCGGCTTGGCCGGCCGCAGCGGCAACCGGTGTCGGCGTCAGGCGCAGCCCGCGCCCTGCGGGTCGCGGCGGCTGCGAGCAGACGGCGAGCACTTCGTGCTCGGAGAGCAGACGCTCCAACGAAGGGACCGCAAACGCCGCACTGCCGAAGAAGACCGTCCGCAACCTGCGGCCGGCCATCTCAAATGCTGACGTCTGTGGGCGCCGACCGGGCGCCGGCAGAATCGCTCGTCACCGCAACTGCTTCCCGTATGTTGGTGGCCTTGTCCGTAATGAGGATCCCGTCCAAGTGATCGGCCTCGTGCTGAAAGCAGCGTGCCAAGAGACCGCTTGCCTCGACCCGCACCTTGCGCCCGTGCCGGTCCCAGCCGGTGACGACGCAGGACTGCGCCCGCGTCACGTCGCCAAGGATGCCTGGCAACGAGAGGCAGCCCTCGGTTGCGGTTTCCTCGCCCTGCAGCTCAGTGATGACCGGATTGACGAAGACGTACGGCTTGCGCTGGCCTTCTTCGTCCGCCACATCGGCCACGAAGATGCGTTTGCTGACTCCAACCTGGGGCGCCGCTAAGCCGATCCCGGGAGCGGCGTACATCGTCTCGAGCATGTCGTCGATAAGTTGCTGGGTCAGCGGCATGCGCAGTTCGAGCGCCGTCACCTTCTTGGCAACCTTGCGCAAGATGGGGTGGGGGTCGGTGAGGATGCGGCGACGGTAAGCCATGCTCTTCTTCGTCCTGCGTTGTCCTGGGTTGCCTGGGTTGTCGGCCGTGGAGCGGTTGTCTTGCTTTGCCGTGCCTGCGGAGCCGGCCTGCGCTCGGGTTACAGGATATAGTGCGACAGGTCTTGGTTCTTGACGATGTCGTCCAGACGCTGCTGGACGTAGGCCGCATCGATCGTCACCGTCCCGCTCTTCTCAGGCGCCTCGAAGGCCACCAGTTCGAGGACCCGTTCGAGCATCGTGTGGAGGCGGCGCGCCCCGATGTTCTCGGTCTGCTCGTTGACGACCGTGGCCAAGCGGGCGATGGCGTCGATCCCCGAGTCGGTGAAGTTGAGCGTGACCCCGTCGGTCGCCAGCAGCTGCTTGTACTGCTCAATCAGCGCGTTCTTGGGCTGGGTGAGGATGGTGACGAAGTCGTCCTTGGTGAGGCTTTGCAGCTCGACCCGCACCGGGAAGCGCCCCTGCAACTCCGGGATGAGGTCGCTGGGCTTGCTGATGTGGAAGGCGCCGGCGCCGATGAAGAGGACGTGGTCGGTCTTCACCGGCCCGTACTTCGTCATGACCGTCGAACCTTCCACGATGGGCAGAATGTCGCGCTGCACGCCCTCGCGCGAAACGTCCGGGCCGGCGCCCCGCCCGCCGCTGCCCGCAATCTTGTCCATTTCATCGATGAAGATGATGCCGTTCTCCTCGGCGCGGCGCACGGCTTCCCGCTTCAGGGACTCGTTGTCGATCAACTTGGCGGCCTCTTCCTGCTTGAAGATCTCCCTGGCTTCGGCCACGGAGACGCGGCGCTTGCTGCGCTTCTTGGGCAGAATGCCGGCCAAAAGTTCGCCCATGTTGCCCCCAAGCTCGTCGAGATTCGGACCACCCAGCGTGCCGATCACGTGGGGCGTCTCTTCGACGTCGATTTCGATGAGGCGGACGTCGTAGAAACCGGTGCGGATTTCTTCTTTGAGCCGCCGGCGGCGTTCTTCAAGCTCCGACGTCCGCTGGCGTGGCGGTTCGGTCGCGACGCCCCCCGTGCCAGCACCGGCGCTCTGCCCGAGCATGGCCGAAAGAGCCGACAGCGGGTTGCCCGCGGCCGGCGGTGCAATGCGGGTCGACGGGTCCAAAATGTCGGCCAGGCGCTCGATGGCCAAATCCTCCGCTAGGTCGCGGGTTTCTTCCATCCGTTCGGCGCGCACCATGCGAATGGCGGCCTCGACCAGGTCGCGCACCATGGACTCGACATCCCGCCCCACGTAGCCGACCTCCGTGTACTTGGTGGCCTCGACCTTGATGAAGGGCGCCGACACCAATTGCGCCAGACGGCGGGCAATTTCGGTCTTCCCGACGCCAGTCGGCCCGATCATGAGGATGTTCTTGGGGATAACTTCCTTGCGCAGCTCGGGCGACGCGATGCGCTCGCGTCGATAGCGGTTGCGCAGGGCAACGGCGACGGCCCGCTTCGCGTCGGCCTGGCCGACGATGTAGCGGTCCAGCTCGGCGACGATGCGCGCTGGGGTAAGTTCGGCGGGATCCATCTGGTGCCCGAGGCGATTCGCGCGGGGCGCAAACGATTCCCGTGGCCGGTCGCCGTGGGCCAACCTGCGCCTGCGAGGACCGGCACAGGGACCGCCTTGAAACGGCGCGGGCTCAACAGGGCGCCGCGCGGGTCCGCGGGAACCTAGGCCAGCGCGTGCTTGGCGGCCGGGCCTTGTGTGCACGGGCCTTTACGATGCCGCCGGCCCCCTGTGTGCCCGGGAGGAGAGCGTGTGAACGTTGTCGTTCCCAAGGAAGTCGTTTCCGGCGAGCAGCGCGTGGCACTTACGCCCGACGCGCTGCCTCGCATCCTCAAAGGCGGCAACCGGGTCGTCGTCCAGAGCGGCGCCGGTGAAGCGGCGGGATTTTCGGACTCCCAGTACGCTGCCACCGGAGCCGACGTCGCCCCCGACGCGCCGTCCGCGTACGCAAACGCCGGGCTTGTCATCAAGGTCCAGCGGCCGAACGACGACGAGATCGGCCTCTTGCCCCGTGGCAGCGCGCTCATCGCCTTCCTGCAGCCGCTGTTTGCGATCGAGACCATCGAGAAACTGGCGCGCGCGGGGGTGACGTCGTTTGCGATGGAGCTCATACCGCGCATTTCGCGCGCTCAGAGCATGGACGCCCTGTCCTCACAGGCGACGGTCAGTGGGTACAAGGCGGTCCTCTTGGCAGCCGGCGCCTTGCCCAAATTCTTCCCGATGCTCATGACGGCGGCGGGCACAATCCCGCCGGCCAAGGTGCTCGTGCTGGGGGCCGGCGTGGCGGGTCTGCAGGCTATCGCAACGGCACGCCGCCTGGGGGCCATCGTGACCGGTTTCGACGTGCGGCCGGCCGTCAAGGAGCAGGTTGAGAGCCTGGGCGCCACCTTTTTGGCGTCCGCACCCCACGAAGGAGCCGAGGGTGCGGGCGGCTATGCCAAGGAGCTGCCCGAGGAGCAGCAGCGCCGGGATCAGGAGCTCATCGCCAAGACGGCCGCCGGCACCGATGTCATCATCACGACCGCCCTCATTCCCGGCAAGCGGGCCCCGATCTTGATCACCGCGGCGGCTCTGGCCGGCATGCGGGCCGGCTCGGTCATCGTGGATCTGGCCGCCGAACAGGGCGGCAACACCGAGGGCTGCGAACCTGGCGCAACCGTCGTGCGCAACGGCGTCACGATCATGGCGCCGCTGAATCTGCCCAGTTCGATGCCGCAGCACGCCAGTTTCCTCTACGCCCGCAACGTGGCGGCCCTGTGCGAGCACCTGGTGCGCGACGGCCGGCTTGCGCTTGACATGAGCGAAGAAATTACGCGCGCCATTACCGTGACCCATGACGGCGCGGTTGTCAACGAGGCGGTCAAAGCCCGCCAGACGGGAGTGGGAACGTAAGAGATGGAGTTACTCTTTACGGAGTTGACGGTCTTCGTCCTGGCCATCTTCGTCGGCTTTGAAGTCATCTCCAAGGTGCCCTCGATGCTCCACACGCCGCTCATGTCGGCCACCAACGCCATCCACGGCATCGTGGTCGTGGGTGCGATGCTGGTGGCGGGGGCGGCCATCGGAGGAGCCGTGGGGCATGCCATCGGGTTGGCCGCAATGATCCTGGCCACGATCAACGTCGTCGGAGGCTTTGCCGTCACCGAGCGCATGCTCGAAATGTTCAAGGGACGGGGCCAAACCGGGACCGGCACGCCGAAAGGCCGCGCATGACCACGACGCAGATCGTTCTGACCGCCGCCTACCTCGTTACCGCGATCCTCTTCATCCTCGGCTTAAAGTTTCTGAGTTCGCCGAAGACAGCGCGCCGCGGCAATCTCTTGGCCATGTTCGGCATGCTGATCGCGGTCGCAGCGACGTGTTTCGACACCCACATCCTCAGCTGGCGCGACATCCTCATCGGCGCGGTCATCGGGGCCCCAATCGGATTCGTCTCGGCCCGCTTGGTCAAAATGACCGCCATGCCGCAGATGGTGGCCCTCTTCAACGGCGCGGGCGGCGGTGCGGCGGCGCTGGTCTCAAGCGGCGAGTTCCTCAAAGTCCTCTCCGGCCAAACACCGGCCAGCTGGGTCACGCTTTTGCCTATCGTGCTGAGCACGATTATCGGCTGCATCAGCTTCGCGGGTAGCCTCATCGCGTTTGCCAAGCTGCAGGAGCTCATGACCGGCAGACCGATCACCTACACCGGCCAGCAGGTCGTCAACGCGCTCGTCCTCATTGCGATCCTCGCGTTGGCCGGCCTTGTCCTGACCGGGCACCTGACGCCCTCCCTCTTCGGCGGTCTCGCGGCGGCCTCGCTTCTCCTGGGAGTTCTGGGTGTGCTGCCTATCGGGGGCGCGGACATGCCGGTCGTCATTTCGCTACTCAACTCGTTCACGGGCGTCGCGGTCGCGATCACAGGCTTTGCGCTCAGTTCGACCGTGCTCATCATCAGCGGTACGCTGGTCGGCGCTTCGGGAACGCTGTTGACGATGCTCATGGCCACGGCGATGAACCGCTCGCTGACCAACGTGCTCTTCGGGGCCTTCGGCAGCGTCAAGGCCGGTGCCGCCGGCCCGGCCGCCGCGTCCGGCGCCGGCGTGCGGTCCGCCTCCGTCGAAGACGTAGCCACGCTCCTGGCGTACTCCCGCAAAGTTATCATCGTACCCGGCTACGGCATGGCCGTTGCCCAGGCCCAGCACGCCGTTCGCGAGCTGGCGCAGAATCTGGAAAAGCGCGGCGTCGAAGTTGCCTTTGCCATCCACCCCGTCGCCGGCCGCATGCCGGGCCACATGAACGTGCTGCTCGCCGAGGCCAACGTCCCCTACGACCAGCTCAAGGAGATGGACGAAATCAATCCGCAGTTCGAGCACACGGATGTCGCCCTCGTCATCGGCGCCAACGACGTGACCAACCCTGCCGCCCGCAACGTTCCCAACAGCCCCATCTACGGCATGCCGATTCTGGACGTGGACAAAGCGCAGCACGTCATCGTGCTCAAGCGCAGCATGAACCCGGGATTTGCGGGCATCGACAACCCGCTCTACGAGAATCCGAAGACGATGATGCTCTTTGGAGACGCCAAGGATTCCGTCTCGAAGCTAGCAGCCGCGGTACAGTCAGCCTAACGCCCCACAACGTTCCGTTCCGTCGGCCGCGTCAACGCGGCCGCTACGCAACTTCCTTGCGACCACCGTGTAGCGGTCGCGCTTGCGCGACCGACGGAACGTCAGCATCGCGACATACGCTTCCCCGGATGCTCTATCGTAGCGGTCGCGCTTGCGCGACCGACGCCGCGTCACATGCTCGACCGCGCGGCCGCCGTCGGGTGCACGTTGGGATTGAACTCGGCAAACGGTCCCAACGGGTTGGGCACAAGCCAAAACTCCAGGTCCCACACCTCGGGGAATTCAAACACGAAAGCCACTTCGGCCGGCGACTTTGCCTTGCCCAACTTGACGATATCTTCGGGCGTCGGATGGCTCGCTGACCCGCCGACCCGGCGGATCGCCTTCGGGCCTACCGCGCCGAATAGGATGCCGCTTTCCGTCTTGATCCCGTAGTGTACGTGTTGGTCGAAGAGGAACCAGCGCGACGGCGATACGCCCCATAGGTGTGGAGGCTTCGCCAGCCCATCCTTAGGCACCGAAAGGTCAACCCCGATGAGGTGTCCCTTGGCATCGTACCACAGCTGGCTCGGGTGCTGCGGATCGCTCTTCCAGTACTTCGTGTTGACCCAGCTGATGGCACCCGTCTTGTCTTCATTGGTGTACTGAAAGTAGCCCACTGCCGCCGCTTGGGCGGGCGTCCCAAAGCGCCTCTGCAAATCGGCCGTCACCGAGCGGACAAAGGAGGCTTCGCTGGGCGACATGGCCGGAGCCGGTGTGGGCGCAGTTTTCATAGCCGCCGCCGACACCGACGCTATCCCGATAACCCAGGCGAGGAGCAGGGCGAGAAGGATATACCTACGAGCTTGTGGCGCTGTCTTCATAACCCCCCGCCTTCCTCTCGCGTCTTGTGAAAGCCTCCGCGCCAGAGCCACGTCTCGTGGCTGCTCCACCCGGGCCGCATTGCGCGGCAGCAAAACCTGGACCGTCGCCACGTAGTGGCCTGCAGGCCCGGGGTGCACATCGAGGCCGAGCGGCTGTATGCGTACCAGTCACCTGCAGGCCCGGGGGGGCCGGCTGCCCGCCTCGAACTCCCTTTGCGGGCTCCCACTGGGCGCTGTGCCCAACCCGAACGGGAGGCCCAGGTTGGTGAAAAGATGATGCTTCTCGCATTCGCCCTTGCCGTCGCCACGACAACGAGCACCTCAAACTCCCAACCCCCCGCTTCGCCCCCGCCGCTCCGGGAAGTCGTCTATAATGTCAACACGGCGCTTCAGATCAACCAAACGATGCAATCCTTCGAACAGACGGCACCCGCCACGACGGCGCAGACAAGCCAAGCCGGCACGGTCACGATCGACGTTTTAGCCGCCGGACCTGATGGGACTCTAGCAGTTCGTGCCATCGAAAACTGGCAGGGGACTCCGCGTCCGGTTTCCTTCGAAGGCATCGTCTCGCCGGACGGCACAGTTATTTTTCCCCCGCAAACGATCAACGACGTGACGCGCGAGATTCTGTCCTACTTTGGGACGAAGTTCGTGCCGGATACGACGATCACCCAGGGCACGCGCTGGCATACACTCCAGAACTACGCAAACGCCCAGGTCGAAACCGACTACGCCATCACAAAACTGGAGAACAATCTGGCCTCCGTCCACGAGGAACAAAGCGTTGAGCACTTCAACGTGTCTGCCCACGGCGACGTTCAATATGATGCGGCGACGCTGGCTCCGGTATCGGGACTGGTCACCAAGCGCATGCAGACCTCTTACGAGGACACAGGCAGCGGTTTCACCATGCAAGCCGGCCAACTGGACACCACGTCCGGCGGCATGGCGGAACGCACTCGTATTTTGACCCTTCGTTTCAGCCTCGTCTCAGACACGAAGGGCACGTCTCCCGCCGCGCAGCGCTGATCGGCTGCCCGCCTAAGCCGCGAGTCTTCACACAAGCGAAGAGAACGCCCGAGGCCCCTGAAGGCCTCGGGCGTCTTTGTCTTAGCTTCCGGTATCCTCTACAGGCTGATCTTCACCTGGAAGTTTGCCAGGAACGGCTGCGTACCGAAGTACTGCATGTATGGGTACTGGACGATGGGCTGGAAGGTCGCACCCGGGTTGTAGAAGTTGCCTGCCCAGGTCAGTGGGGCGTACCCCGGCAGACCATACGAGCAGACCTGGTGGTTGGCATACTGCGTCCACGGGGCTTTTGTCCCGCCAAAGCACGTGTCCACAATGTTCGCTGCGAACACCTGGAACGTGACGCGGGGCGAGGCTTGGTACGACAGTTGGGCGTGCAAGAGCAACTGGTTCGGGTTCTGGAATGCCCCCATCGTGTCAAACACGCCCGTGTAGGGGTTGGGTATGACAATGGACCCGCTGCAGCTTGTTGCATCCGCCGGCTGTCCCTGCCCTCCATACGGATAGCGCGGGTCTCCGCTCACCGAGCCTGTCAAAACGGCAGTGCAGGTGCTCGGATCGAACCCGGGAGTCGAGAGAGGCGCACCATAGCGAGTCCCTTGGAAGAACTGTAGCTGCGGCGAGAAGGCCCACTTATCGCGCTTGTAGTTCAGTACCAACGTCGCGTTCTGCGGATAGATGTACGAATCGGCGGATGATTCCAGTGCTCCCGGGATGAGGTCGAACGGAGCGTAGACCGCATTCGGGTTCAGCGTGGATTGCAGCGGGGCGTTGTAGTAGGGATTCGAAACGTCTCCCGCCGCGCATGTCGGATCAGGCACTCCAGCTGTGGTGAAGCACGGCACCGCATTCGCGCCACCGAAGGACCCGCACGGGCTGTAATTGCTTGTGTTGCCCACAGCGCCCGCGCAGCCCTTGGTGAACGAGTTGTACTGCTGAATGGCAACGTTCACCGTCGCCAGCGCGGTATCTCCCGTTGCCAGGGGCGTATAGCGGATGAAGGCGTGCGTCCAGGTGTACGACAACAGCGCCGACAGCCCGTTCTGGTTGAAGTTCCCCACGTTCAGAGCGAACTCCACACCGCTTGCGGTTTGTTGCCCCACACCCAAACCCGACACGAAGTTCGTCTTCTGGTTCAGGAAGAAGTTTTGGATTTGGCCGTCGGTTTGCCGCCAGTATGGCGTCAGCTTGAAGCTCGTTTCGCTGCCCCCAAACTGGTGCTCCCACGACAGGTCAACGGTTTGGGAGGTCGGCGGCGGGATGTAGTGCGAGGTCGTCGTAAAGCCCAGCGGCCAGAAGTTCAGGCCGTCATACTTCGCAAGGTCCTGTTGGAAGACGTTGTACTGCTCGAAGGCCGTGCTCGGGGCCTGATCCACGCGGCCGTAGCTGAGACGGAACACGTTGTCGTCGTTTGCCGTGTACGTGGCGCCAAAACGCGGCTGGAAGACCCAATAGTTCTGCACGAAGTTCGGCAGGTTGGTCAGTGTCGCGGGAACCGTTTGCACCGTGCCGTTGATGACCGGACACGGCGCATTTGCGGCCGCGTTGCCACCCGGGTTGTAGAATGGTACCTGCCCCAAACCCGGCACGACGCAGTATGAGTTGTTCCATGCGTTGAACCAGAACTCGCGTGCGCCGGCGCTGGCGCAGGTCCCCTTGACGACGGCGGTGCCACCGCACAGCGTGTTGGACTCGACGTACTGGAAGCGGTCCTCGCGCACGCCGATATTCAACTGCAGTTTGGACCCCGCCTTAATCTGGTCGGTGATCGAGGCTGTCGCAAAGTTCGGCTTGGTGAAGTTGTTCCCACCGTACTCGCCGTCCTCGGTTACGTACCATTCGCAGGGACCCGTGCCGCACGTCGTCGGCAGCGTGGGCAGCGGAGCACCCGCGGCGGCCTTTGCGAGGGTGAACGCCAACGCATTGGCCGAGAAGCAACTCACGGGCTGACCCGAGGCATTGTAGCAGATGCCGGCTGTTGGGTTGTTCGCGTTGACGGCGTAGGCGAACTTGTGGAGACCGACCAACTGGTTGATCATGGTAAGGTCATTTGCCCGGTAGTCGATCGAGAAGCGGTCGGAAAGGTCGATCGTCAAAAGGTTCTTGTCATTGATTTGATTGCCGTATTCGAGGTTGGCGCCGTTGATGTGGTTGGAGACATAATAGTTGTACGGGCAATCCGCGATGTAGTTTGACGCCAAACCGTCGGGGCAGGTCTGCGGCCACTCCGAATAGTCTGCATAGCCGTAGATCCGTAGGTAGGCGTTGGATCCCATGTTATGCTGGTACTGGAGTTTGAGGATCGAGTTGGGATTTGCCGTTCCGTCACGCTGGTTGAATGGGATGAACAGCAGGCCGTTCCCGACGCTGGCCGGATTGTACGCGAAGTACACCGGGTGCGTCAGCGCCTGGTAGTTGCTCGCCAATGGTGCACCGACTTGACCCGTGTACTCGAGCCCGTAGCCCAGGTTGCCGGCGAAGTACGGAAATGCGGAGAATCCGTAAGCCGACTGGATCGCGGGACTGCTAAAGCCCCAGTCCGAAGCCGACATGTAGTAGAAGTTGTTAAGGTACGAGACGTCATAGAGCAGTTGGATATCATCTTTGCCGCTGCCATTGGGGATACCAAAGTGCAGGTTCACAACGTTCTCGCGATCCTCAACCTGAGCCAGTGAACCGGCCTGGTACGGACCCAAGATGTAGCCTCCCGGTCCGATGCCCGAGGCGTAGCATGAAGCAAAGTTGACAGCAGCAGCTCCGCCCGGACAGAGGGCAAGCGCCACCGGCGGACCCCAGAGCGCGCTCTCACTGGCACCGTTGAAGTTGTCCAGTGGGCGAGGCTCCGCCGAACTGATTGAACTTCCCAGGTAGTACGAGAAGTTGCGGTCCGGCGTTGCTCCGCCGATCTCGAAGCTGTAGGAGTTGGCCATCGAGGGAGCCCCGATACCAAGCGTCAGGTTCGAAAAACCGGGATAGGTACCCGACTTGACGACCTGGTTGATAAAACCGGCCAGACCCTGCGATTGCGCCGTCGCAGGCGGTGCGCCTGTGTACACCTGCAGCTCTTGCTGGCCGAGCGTGGAGGCCGTCACGGACGGGTAGTTGTCGTACTCTCGCAAAACGGGGACGCCATCAAATTCGTAGCCGATTTGATCGTAATCTCCGCCGCGGATGTACACGGTCTGGAACCACCCGTATCCGCCGGGGGGAACGACCGCTCCGGGCGTGGTGGCAATTGCCGAGTACGCCTGGCTCAGGCTGCCCCCGCCGCCCAGTGAGGCGACCTTCTCTTGTACGGTTGGCGACACCGAATAGACATCCGTAGTCGTGCCGGGTCTCACCAACGCACCTGCCGCGCGCGTCGTGACAACGCCCAGCGTCTTAATGCCGGTCTGCTCCGTCCGGAGCGTGACGTTTGCGCTGCTGTTGGCAATAACAGTCACGCCCTCTACGCGGACGGTGTCGTAGCCATCCTTGCTGGCCGTAACCGTATACGTATCCGGGTTCAGCGTCAGGAACTCGAAGTGACCCGACGCGTCGGTTGTCGTCGTCGCGCTCTGAGAGGGCGACACGGCCGTGACCTTAGCCCCGGCTAGGGGTGCGCCGCTCTGGAGCAGCACGTAGCCTGTGAGCACTCCGGTTGTGCTGACCGCCAGTGTCCTGGTTGCCTGACTCAGCACAAGCAAGAGCGTCACGATGCTTAACCAGACGAATTTCTTCTTTAACATCATGACCCTTTCTGCTACGCTTTACGCTCTCTTTCGAGGAAGGGTGCGCGTTCAGTCCGGGCGTGATCTTCCGTGTTTGCGTGCCGGCCAAACGCGGATAACCGGCCGCCCCCTTGCAGGGGATGCCGATTTTCAGAACCGCGGTTCTGCTTTAAGGCGGCTTTAACCTTTCGTCCCGGTCCCCACCCGGACGTCCCACAGACCAGACCGAGCGGACGAGCGCGGCCTTTTTTAAGGTAAGCGCTGCCCGCGCGCCCTAGAGCGTCTCCACCGTGATCTCGCGATTCGTGTAGATGCAGATGTCGGCAGCTATCTCGACTGCCTCCCGTGCTATCTCCGCCGCGGATAACGTCGTATGGCGTACCAAGGCGGCAGCAGCTGCCTGGGCATACGGACCTCCGCTGCCGATTGCGGCCACTTTGTCGTCCGGCTCGACGACGTCGCCGGTGCCGGAGAGAACAAAGAGGTGCTCCCGGTCGCCCACCAAGAGTAGAGCCTCCAGGCGGCGCAGGTAGCGATCCGTCCGCCACTCCTTGGCAAGTTCAACCGCCGCTCGGGTAATATTGCCACGAAATTCGGAGAGCTTCGACTCAAAGCGATCCAAGAGCGTGATGCCGTCGGCGGCCGAACCCGCGAAGCCCGCAAGCACCTTGCCGTCAGCCAGTCGGCGCACTTTGCGTGCCTGGTGCTTCAGGACCGTGCGGTCAAAGGTTACCTGGCCGTCCCCTGCGATGGCCAGCTGCCCATCGCGTAGCACCGCGCAGATGGTCGTCGCGTGAAATCTGCGTGGGGGCGCGCCCTTGGGCTCAGGCCGCAGATCCGTTGGAGCTCCATCCGCCGCCACACCGAATGGCGGACCTTGCCTGGGACTCCGCCCGTGGGTTGGGGCGGATGCTCGCCGGTTGCGCTCGCGCGAAACCCTCATTGCTTTAGGGCAGCCCCGGCTTGCGAGGATTGGGCCGCAGGCTCGTCCGATTCGTCCGATTCGCCACATGGCGTTCCCCCGCCAGGGGGGCTGCCTGCTATGATGCGCGCCGCCCCCTCGCTCTCCGCGACGCCGGCGGCCACGCCATTTTCCGACACGCTCCCGGCCTCGTATCCGTGCTCGTGGCTGCCGTCAACCGGGCATACCACCTTGCCTTGTGCCCGGCCTTGCTTGCGCACGAGGAAGGAACCGCACACGGCGCAAGACGACCCGACGATCGGGGTATCCCAAGCCACAAACGTACAGGCCGGATACTTCTCGCATCCATAGAACACCCGGCCACGCTTGCTGCGCCGCTCGAGCATGCGCCCGCCGTCCTGGGGACAGGTGACCCCGGCTTCCCGCACGATGGGCTTGGTCGTCTTGCACTGCGGGTAGCCCGAGCACGCCAAAAACTTGCCAAACCGGCCGCTCTTGACTTTCATCGGTTTGCCGCAGGCCGGGCAGACCTCGTCCGTCGGCTCTTCTTCGAGCTCGACCTTGGGGAGCAGCGCCTCCGCGCGCTTGAGGTCGACCGAGAAGGGCTCGTAGAAAGCGCGTAAGAGGGAGACCCAGTCATCGTGGGCTTCCTCGACCCGGTCCAGGCGGCGTTCCATCTCCGACGTAAAGTTCTCGTCGACGATTTCCTTAAAATACTGATCGAGCAGGTCGGTGACGATGAACCCGATTTCTTGCGGGACGAAGCGGCGGTCTTGCAGCCGGACGTAGCCGCGGCCCTGGATCGTCTCGACGATCGTCGCGTAGGTGCTGGGCCGGCCGATGCCCTTTTCCTCGAGGGTCTTCACCAGGCTGGCTTCCGTGTACCGGGGCGGCGGCTGCGTTTCGTGGCGCTGGGGCTCGACCTTGCGCGGGTCAAGACGCTGACCTTCTTCCACCGGCGGCAGCTGCTTGCGGCGTTCCTCCTCTTCGGTCGTATCCTCGTCGCGCGCCTCGGGATAAATGGCCGTGTAACCGGGGAATTTCAGGACGCTGCCCGTGGCCCGCAGCGTGCACTCGCCTGCCCGCACCTCGATCGTCGTTTGGTCGTACACCGCGGGCGCCATCTGGCTGGCGACAAAACGCTCCCAGATGAGCTTATACACCTTGAGCGCGGCAGGATCCAAAAATGCGGCCACGCTCTCGGGCGTGCGGCGCACGTCTGTGGGACGAATTGCCTCGTGCGCATCCTGTGCCGTCTCTGAGACCTTGTACTGACGTCCGCCGTAGTACTCCTCACCGAAACGCTCGAGGATGTATTCCCTGGCCATCGCTTGTGCTGTCTCGGAGACGCGTGTGGAGTCCGTGCGCATGTAGGTGATGAGGCCAACCGTACCGTCGGGTGTGTCCACGCCTTCGTACAGGCCCTGCGCGATCTGCATCGTTTTGCGCACGCGCATCTTCAAGCGCCGCGAGGCTTCCTGCTGCAGGGTGCTCGTCGTGAAGGGACCGCGCGGGAAGTCGCGCCGCTCCGTCCGTTTGATGGCAGTGACCGAAAACTCCGACCCACGCAACCGGTCGGCCAGCTGCCGAGCCTCTTCGGCAATCGTTACGTAGACGTTCTTCTGACCGACCGCCGCGGCCACGTCCTCGGGCAAGTTCGCCTTGCGGCCGTCGACCGCCACGAGGTCAGCCTCAAACGTGTGCAGCGCATCGTGATGCCCGTGCGGCCAGAGTGTGGCCTTCACCGTCCAGTACTCGTGCTTGCGGAAGGCGGCAATCTCGCGCTCCCGGTCGACGATGAGCTTGACCGCCACCGACTGGACGCGACCTGCGGAGAGACCGCTGCGCACCTTGCGCCACAGGAGCGGAGAGATTTGGTACCCCACCAAGCGGTCCAAGATGCGCCGCGCCTGCTGGGCGTTGACCCGGTCGAGATTAATCGGACTTGGATTTTTTAGCGCCCGCTCGGCGGCGGCTTTGGTGATCTCGTGTAGCTCGATCCGCTGTGGGTTGGGGAGTTTCAGAAGCTCGGCGAGGTGCCAGGCGATTGCTTCCCCTTCGCGGTCCGGGTCGGTTGCCAGGTACACGCGGGACGCCTTTTTCGCCGCGGCCCGCAGTTCTTTAATGACGTCGCCCTTGCCCTTGATCGTGACGTACGTGGGCCGAAAGCCATCCTCGATATCCACTCCCAGGCGGCTCTTGGGCAGGTCTCGGACGTGCCCCACGGAGGCCAAGACCTGGTAACGAGAGCCGAGGAACTTCTTGAGCGTGCGTGCCTTGGCCGGCGATTCGACGATGATGAGGGACTTTGACAAAGGCGCCTTTCCGTTTGAGACCGCTTTGCGGGACAGATGACCCTGGCCTCAAACGTTCCCTACTATACACCAGGGCGTCAAGGGCTGTCAAAAGCGGGACACCTGGACTAACGAGGTTCGGCGATGCCGTTTGAAAGCCCGACGCGTAGCCGTCGCGCTTGCGCGACCGACAGAGTCCTCCCGCTTTCCCCCGTCCGTTGCACTTCCCAAGGCCTTACGTTCTATCGGCCGCGCAAGCGCGGCCGCTACATATGTCGCTTGCTCGTCACGCTCTGCAGAGCGTTACGTACCGCCGGCCGCGCAAGCGCGGCCGCTACATATCTCGCTTCCTCGTCACGCTCTGCGGAGCGTTACGTACCGCCGGCCGCACGGGCCGCTACGGACCTGGCGTCTACCTACGCGAGCTGGGGCTGCGCGCCGTGCAACTCCTCAACCTTGTGAC
>CADDZI010000040.1 GCA_902812405.1 bacterium
CTACGTCAAAGGGGCGGGCGTGCGATACAAGGGGGCGCACGTGCGAGAGAAGAGGTCGCATGTGCGCCAGGAGAGGGAGCATTGACGCGGGCTCGATGGAAGCCTTGCTAGATGCGCCAGTTCTGGGCGTTCCAGAAATCGGACCAAATGGGCTCTGGGACGAACCCCCGCAGGTCGTCGTTCAGCGCGTAAATCCTACCCTCCCAGGCCAGCGGCACGTACGGCAGATCCCGGTTGAGCCGTCGCTGAATTTTCGCATAGAGATTCTTTCGACGGGCCCGATCGTAGGTGGCGAGTGCCTCTTCCGACCAGCGGTCGACGTCCGGGTCTGAATAGAAGGCATCGTTGTAGCCGTGCGGCTCGAAGTTCTTGGTTTCGATGAGAACCCCGCGATCCGGATCCGGGTCGGCGCCCCAATCGTCGATGAGGGCGTCGAACGTGCCCTGGGTCGTGAGGCCCGGATTGCCGTAGATGACGTTGCGGGTGACCGCAACGATCGATACATCGGCCCCGATGCGACGCCACGCCCGCTGCATCTCCTGCGCCATCTCGCTTAAAGGATTGGACTCACTCTGTGTGACCAGCGAAAAAGCCAGCCGCCGGCCGTTTTTTATGCGGATCCCGTCGCGCCCGGTCACCCATCCGGCTGCGTCCAGCAGCGCCTCTGCACGTTGGGGATTGTAGCCCGGTGCGCCGGCCGGATCGTACGCCCAGTTCCAGGGCGGAATGAGCGTCTGAGCCAGACTGGACGTCCCGTCGTACGCCGTCGCCACGATGCGCGGCCGATCGAGAGCCAAAGCCAAGGCGCGACGCACGCGTACGTCGTCGAAGGGGGGACGCCGGAGGTTGAAGGTGAGAAAGCGCTCGAAGAGCGACGGCACCAAAAGTGCGTGCGAACCGCGCAGGTGCTGCAGTTCCCGGTACTGGGACGGGACGAGTTGCGACGCCACGTCCAACTCGCCGCTCAAGACCATCTCCAGCTGCGTATTGGGGTTGCCGATGATGCGTACGTCCACCCTGTGGACGTGCGGTGCACCGGCAAAGTAGCCCGCATTGGCCTCCAAGACGATGCGCGACCCATGGTCCCAGCGTACAAGGCGATACGGCCCCGAGCCGACCGGATGCTTGCCGAACGGATCCGTGTTGAGGTCCGCCGCGTGTTCCAGAATGTGACGCGGCAGCACAAAGCCGCCGGTTCCCCGCTCGAAGAATTGCACGAACGCCGGTGCAAACGGCGCACGCACATGCAGGACGACCGTATACGGATCCGGCGTACCAAGCCATGCAATGTGCTGGTAGGTCGTCGTGTAGAAGCTGTTGACCTTCGGGTTGGTGTATGCCCGGTACGTGAAGGCGACGTCGGCCGATGTGAGGGGCGCTCCGTCCTGCCACCGGACGCCGTGGCGTAGATGATAGGTGATTGTCTTGCCATCGGGGCTGATGCCGCCGTTGGCCTGACTGGGCACGACGCTGGCAAGGTCCGCAACCACGTTGCCGCGGCCGTCGAGCATGGTCAGGCCGTCGAAGATCGCAGCCTCGATGTAGCCTTCCTGCGTCAGACCGCTCGTCACGGGGTTGAGGGTGTCGGGCTCAGTGACGATGCCGAGGCGGACGATTCCAGGCACAGTCCGGGAGTTGCCGAGCGGCTGATGGGTAACCGTGCCCACCTTGGTGCAGGCGGCGATGGCCACGACCGCCGCCGAGAAGACGGCGGCGGTAGCCCGGCGTCGAACCGGGATCGGGACAAAGTTGGGCGTCAGGCCGTCGGACCGGTGCTGTGAGCGGCGTGGGATGCGCCGCGCAGCAAATCGTAGAACCGCACGACGACCAATGCCGCATAGGCGGACGTCAAACCGCTGATCACCAGGGAAGCGATGAGAAAAAGCGGTGGGATGAAGTGGAAGATATGATTGATGATGAGCCCGATGATATTCACGACGACAATTGCGATGAAGGCGGTCAGGCTGGGCGAGAAGTTGCTGCGGACCAGGTGGTAGGATGTTCTCAAGGCCGCGAAGGGCGACTCTCCGCCGAGAACAATCGCCGGCAAAGCGTACATCCACAGGAAGCCCAAGACGGCCAGAATCAAAAGCCCGAGCCCGGCTGCAAGGAAGAGCGGCACGCAGAGAATGCAGACCACAAGCCATACCAGCAGCAGGACGATGAGGCCGCCGAGCATGCCCAGCGCCTTGGACAACCCGGCCGCAAGGTCCGCGGGCTGCCCGTGCCAGATGTTCTCTGCGGCGGCTATGACCACCGCAGCCGCAACGAGGTAGGCGCAAATCATGACGAACAGTGCGAGGAGGATGCTTCCCGCGATGCCGAGCGCTGCGCCAGCGTGGAATCCCCCCATCAGCCCACCCAGCGAAAAGGCCCCAAAGGTCGCGACGCCAAGGAAGATCGCAACGGCCGCGACCACGAGACTGGCAATGGCCGTCGGAACGACCAAAACCCAATTCTTGAAGAGGATACTCAAGGCGTTCTGCAGCTCCGCAATGGCGTCAAACTGACGGTTCACCATGTTGGCCCTCCGGTGCGCATGCGCGAGGGTCCGCCCAGTGCTAACGCCGATACCGGGGTGCGCTGGCGGACCATTCGCGTGCGACTTGCGTCGCAGCCGGCGATTCTCCTGCGTGCGGCGCAAGTCCGCCGGGGGAAGCGACGCCGCAAGCGCGAAAAGTTAAGCAGTACTCATGCACGAGCAACACCCGCGAATGGCAAACGAAGACGCCTTTAGGCTGGGCGACCGCACGTTCGGGTCCCGGCTCATCCTGGGCACAGGAAAGTTTTCGAGCCCCGAGGTGATGGCAGATGCGTTGGCCGCCTCGGGTGCCGAACTTGTGACCGTGGCCGTGCGCCGCGTTGATCTCGACGCCCCCGCCAACCCAATCACCGACTTCATCGATCGGTCGCGCTACCTCATCCTGCCCAATACGTCGGGCGCCTCGACCGCCGCGGAGGCGGTGCGGCTGGCTCGGCTTGCCCGTTCGGCCGGTCTTCCGCCCTGGGTGAAGGTCGAAGTCATTCCCGACCCCGTGTATCTCATGCCGGATCCGGTCGAAACCTTGCGCGCCTGCGAAGAGCTGGCCGACGAGGGCTTTGTCGTTCTGCCCTACATCCACGCCGATCCGGTCCTCGCCAAGCGGCTCGAGGATGTCGGTGTCGCTGCAGTCATGCCGCTCGCCGCGCCCATCGGTTCGGCGCGCGGATTGCAGATGCAGGCCGCCCTCGGCATCATCATCGAACAGGCCACCGTTCCGGTTGTCGTCGATGCCGGTCTCGGCGTCCCGTCGCATGCCGCGGCCGCCATGGAAATGGGGGCGGATGCCGTCTTGGTGAATACGGCAATCGCTACCGCCGCAAACCCGGTGCGCATGGCGCGCGCGTTCGCGGATGCGGTCCGCGCCGGCCGCGAAGCGCGCCTAGCAGGCCGCGCTCCCGAGCTCGCCACTGCCAGCGCCTCGAGCCCCTTGACCGGCTTTTTGCGGGATTCGTCCGCCTCATGACGTTTGCCGAAGCTTTCGATCCTGCCGCTACACGCCGTCTGGCGGAGCAGGTGCAGCATGCGTCGGAGGGGCACATTCGCGCAGCTTTGGGTCGGGATGGACGGGAGCTTATGCCTTTGGCGTCCGTCGCGGCCTTGCTCTCCCCGGCGGCCGCACCGTTGTTGGAGGAGCTCGCGCTCCGGGCGCATCGCTCGACCATCGAGCGTTTTGGCAAGACGATCGCGCTCTTCGCACCGCTCTACCTCAGCAACGACTGCGTCTGCACGTGCACCTATTGTGGCTTCTCCCGCGGATTGAATATACGGCGCCGTACCTTGGGCCCGGACGAGGTTGTCCGCGAGGCGTCTCTGCTGGCCGGGCAGGGAATGCGCAGCATCCTGCTCGTGTCCTCCGAACATCCCAAAAGTGTCAGCGTCGGCTATCTGACGGAGTGCGTCGCCGCCGTCAAGCATATCGTGTCCTACGTGGGACTGGAGGTCGCGGCGCTCGAGACATCCGATTACAAGGCGTGTGTCGAGGCCGGGTGCGACGGCATCGTGCTGTACCAGGAGACGTATGATCCGCAGCTCTATCCCCGCTACCACACGGGAGGCCCAAAGAAAAATTATACGTTTCGTTTGGGCGCACCCGAGCGTGCGGCGGCAGCCGGCGCCCGGCATCTTGGGATTGGCGCCCTGTTGGGGCTTGGGGACTGGCGTTTTGAGGTTCTGGCACTTGTTCAGCACGCGCGGTACCTGGCTGCTCACTGTTGGCGCTCGCAGGTGAACGTTTCAGTCCCACGCATCAACCCGTCAGCCGGCGGCTTCGTGCCGCAGGTGCCTGTCAGCGACGCTGAACTGGCGCAGATCGTTTGCGTCCTGCGCCTGGCGCTTCCGGCCGCCGGGATCGTCCTCTCGACGCGCGAGCGCGCGGTATTACGTGACGGCCTGGTCCGTTTGGGTATCACGCACATGAGTGCCGGGTCCAGTACCGAGCCCGGTGGATACACAACTCCCGGGGAGGCCGGCGAGCAGTTTCATCTCGAAGACCGCCGCTCCCCAGCACAGGTCGCAGCGCGCCTGGCCGAGCTGGGATATGAGGCGGTGTTCAAAGATTGGGAGCGCCTGTCGGACGCGCCGGCCGCCCGGTTACAGGAGACGGTGCGAGCATGAGCGACGGAAAGATGATCACGATCGTGGCCAACGGCAAACCGCGCACTGTGCGGGTCGATTGCAGTCTCGTGGAGCTGCTTAGCCAGTGGCGCCTTCGGCCGGATATGGTCGTCATCGAGCGCAACGGCGAACCGGTGCCCAGAGCCAGCCTGGGTGAGGTGCGGCTACGGGACGGCGATCGGCTTGAAATCGCTCAGATGGTGGGTGGCGGATGAGCCGGCTCGCACGACGGACGCAGGCCTACCCCACGGCCCTCCGGCTGTACGTCATTGCCGACCTTCATCCACGCGTAAGCCCGCTCGAAATGTTTTTGGAACAGGCGATTGCCGGCGGTACGGGCATGTTTCAATTGCGCGACAAGAATGCCGGTGATGCCGAGCTTGTCGCCGCCGGGCGGCGCTGCGTCGAGGTCTGCCGCCGGGCGGGCGTTCCCTGCATCATCAACGATCGCCTGGATATCGCCTTGGCATGCGGCGCCGACGGTGTCCACCTGGGTCAAGACGACCTATCACCTGTGGACGCTCGCCGCATCGCAGGTGATGATTTCCTCATCGGTTTGTCGACGCACAGCCCGGAACAGATTGCTGCGGCCGGCGAACTGCCCGTCGACTACATCGGTGTGGGCCCGGTCTATCCGACGCCGACGAAAGAGGGCCGGCCCGCCGTCGGCCTGGACCTGGTGCGGTACGCGGCAGGCCACGCTCGTCAACCGTTTGTTGCCATCGGCGGCATCGATCCGTCCAACGCCGGGCAGGTTGCTAAGGCCGGCGCGCACGGCATCGCGGTGCTGCGATGGGTGTCCCAGGCGGCGCAACCCCGCGAGGCGGCCGCGGCGCTGCTACGTGCCATGGACGCCGCCGGGCATACCGCCCCGGCCAATGCCGGCGCATCGGGGTGACCCGACAAGCGCCGCCGGTCTGGCGAGATCGCCTGCCCCCCGGACAATACGTCGCGAGGGATTTTCCCGTTTTGCACGTCGGGGACGTGCCGGCCTTTGATCCGGCGTCGTGGCGATTTCGCGTCACGGGTGCCGTGGCTGCGCCTCTCGAGTACACGTGGGATGAATTCCAGCGCCTGCCGGTGCACGAGGTGACGGCGGACATTCACTGCGTCACACGGTGGTCAAAGTTCGACACGCGGTGGGCTGGAGTTCCCCTGCGCTATCTGATTGCCGCCGCGCGCGTCCGGCCGGAGGCGCGGTACGTGGTCAGCCGGGGTGCGCATGGTTACAGCGCAAACCTTCCCCTCGACGTCGTGACGAGCGGTGACGTCTTGCTGGCGCATACCTACGAAGGCAAGCCATTGGAACCCGTGCACGGCGGCCCGGTGCGCATGCTCGTCCCCTCGCGGTACTTTTGGAAGAGCACGAAGTGGTGTACCGAAATTGAGTTTCGCATCGACGATGAGCCGGGATTCTGGGAAACCCGGGGCTACCACAACGACGCCGATCCGTGGCGCGAAGAACGCTATTGGGAATAGCCGTCGCGCGCTTCGGCCGGAGGCCCTGCGGCTCCGACCGGACGAGAAAGGTCTTCTAGAGGTGCGTGATCAGGGGATGGGCGTGGGCCGGCCCGCCGTCACACGGCCGGAGCAAACCGGCATCGGATCCCCAGCCCGATTCGCGCTCGGCAATTTGGTATCCAGACTGGCGGGCCTCGGCCAGGCAGGTTTCGCAGACCTTCACGGTATGCAGCCGCGACGTGCTCAAACGGTGTGCGAGGAAGTGGTGCCCAAAGCGCCGTTGGGTGCCGCAGAACGCACAGGTTGACATGGGAACCTCTCCTGGACGGCAGCCGGGTGTGCCGCGTCCACGGATATGACCTCGGCCGCCGGCGAACGTTACACAGGCGGGGGCCGCGGTGTGTTCGAAGGCCAGCCTTGCCGCATGCAACTGGGTCCGACCTGGGTCTTGATCAACGCACGACAAGAAGCTCGAGGTATCGCCGCCACGCCCATGAAGCCCGCGGCAGCTAGCCGCCACCACACACGTCAGGTTAACCAGCCTATTTTCGCGGCGCCCCTGCGACCGGCGCTCGTGGTATGAAGACGCTCACAGGTGTGGTGCTGATTGGGTGCGCCGTCGGCATCGTGGCCTGGCAGGAAAGTGCCCATCCCTACACCTTCGGATGGCACACGTGGGGGGTTACGCTGTGTGTCGCCCTTGGTGCGCTGGTTCTCGCCATTCTGGGGGCGCGTTGTGTCCTTACCGAAGGCGGGCGCGGCGGCTGGACGGCTTTGGCGGCCGCGGGCGGTTGCATGATCGCCGTGGCGTACGTTGTCGCGGAACTGACTGCCGGTTTGCCGAGGCGTCTGGCCGCCGCCCCGGGTCAAACCTACACCTTTCCGGAGGCGTCAGCCGTGGGGCTGGTATTTCCTCCGGTCCGCGATACAGCCGGCAACCTTACGGCCCGAACCCCGATCCGCGTGGTTACCACCCGATCCCATCGCGACCTCACGGCTGGATCCCGGATCCAGGTTGGTTCCTTCGTCCTCACTGCGCAGTCGTGGCCCGCGGCGTATGTCCGAGCCTGGTCGCCGGATGGCCGCGCCCAAACCGTCACGCAGCCGCAGAGCGAGGCGTTCGTTTCACCGGTCTTGCAATTCCCCGACCTCGACCGCGACGGGCTACCGGTCGATTCCTTCTCCGTCCCAGCCTTGCACCGTGACGTGCACGTGAAGTACTACCCGGGTTTGCCCCAACATGGGATCACGATCCCGTTTGTCCAGTGGGCGATCTCCGAGGAGAACGGCGGCGTGCTTGCCTCGGGGGTTGCGGTGAGCGGCCGGCCGGTACGCGCGGCGGGCGTGCGCTTGGAATTCATCCTGGGGACGTATCCGGTCGTCGTCGTCGCACCGCGCCCACCTGCGGTTTTCCTGTGGCTTGGCTGGGGGGCGATCGCAGCCGGGCTTGCGGGTGCTGTCGTTCCGGGGACCAGGCCGCGCGGCGCCGCTACGGCCACGCCATGACGACGGCGCCCGATACGCCCGTTCACCGCAACTTCGACTGTTCGTACGAGGTTCCCGATGACCGCGTCCTGGTCGGCGCATCGCTCGGCAACTCACGCGCCTGGATCGTTGGGAAAGCAACCGGTGCCATTCAAAAGATGTATGCGTTGGCCATCGACCAGGACGTCTTTTGGTCGACCGTCATCACCTATGGGAGTCCCAAGCACCATGTGCTGGTCGGCCTTGACGTGAGCGACCGAACACCGGAGGAGCGTATCGGGCGAGAGATCGGTCACGTCATCATGACGCCGGTGGCACCGGGAACCTTCGCATTCCACCCCGGCTGCCAGCGTCACCGCTTCGAACTGCCGAGCGACCTCGAAGTCTGCGAGACGCTGTTTGTTCCGAGGACCGGTTTGGACGACCCGGCCGTGGCCTACATCATCATCGACATCACCAACCACGGCGAGACCGCCCGCGACCTGACTGTCCACGCCTATGCGAAACTGGCCGGGACGACGCCCAAGGACGTCGTCGCGCGCTATGACCCGAGCCTGCGGGGTCTGGTTGCGTGGAACGCATCTCAACCTCAGTGGGTCCGCATCCTTTCTTCCAGCGTCGTGCCGCGCGGCTACCAAACGCTGGAACACGCGGCCGAATCCTACGATCCGCTCAACGTGCCCCCGTTAACCAATGATACGAGCGTGGAGGGCAACATCGTCGGCGTCTTGGGAACGCTCCTCTCGATACCGCGCCACGCCGGCCAGCGTGTCGTCTTTACGGAGATTTTCTCCGAGCGGGGTGAGGAATCTGCCCGAGCGATTGCCGCAGCCGCACGCGACGCGCAGGCGGCGCTGGCAGCGACCCAGCGCTTCTACGCCCAGGCGCTCTCGGTGGCGGAGATCATCACGCCCGAGAAGGTCATTAATGACGGGGCGTATTGGGCCAAGGCGAACATGACGCGCGTCATCGCCCGCTACCCCCAGGGGATCGCCTTCACGAACGATCCCGGTAACTCGGCTGCGGTCGTGGGCCGCGATATGGCCTGGTTTACCTTCGGGTGCGACTACCTGAATCCCGAGCTGGCCGCCGAGATGCTGCGGCGCTTTGCCCGCACCCAATACCCATCCGGCAAGATGCCCGAATACTACCATGGCGTGACCGGCCGGATCGAAGACTACGGCCTCAACATCAACGACGATACGCCGCTCTTCATTCTCGCCTGCTGGCATCACTACCAGACGTCGGGCGATGAGGCATTCCTGCGCGAGGTGTGGCCGGTCGTCCGCAAGGCCGCCGAGTACATTCTCTCGCAGCGTGACGAACGCGGGCTCGTGGTCTGCACGGCCCGCGGGGAAGCCGTCTACGGCATCGCCGGCTGGCGGAACATCATTCCCCGCCTCAGCATCAACGGGGCGGTTACCGAGGTCAACGCCGAATGCTACGCTGCATTGGCCGCAGCAGCACGCATGGCGCGTGCGGCTGATGAGCCCGTGCCCAGTGCGCCTTCCGATAGCCTCGAGATCCGGTACCATGTGCAAGCCGAAGCGCTGCGCGACGCCATCAACCGGCACTTGCTCAATCCCCAAAACGGCATGTACCTGCTGAACATCGACGCACAGGGCCGCCCGCATGCCGACGTCACGGGCGATGAAGTCTTCCCCGTCATGTTCGGCGTTGCGCCGCCTCCGGTTGCGTATCGCATCATCAGCCGGCTCAACACACCCGACTTCCAGACGGAGGCCGGCTTGCGAACGGTCTCACGGCTCTCACCGGACTACACGCCCTACCGCGACGTGGGCCTCATCGGCGGGGTCTGGCCGGGCCTGTCGTTTTGGTATGCCTTCGCGGCAGCCAAGATTTACCCGGATGCAATGGCACGTAACCTCAAGCAGGGCTACGCCCAATATCTTCGCGATCCCAAGATCTACAACACGGTGCCCGGCCAGTTCTCGGAATGGTTTGACGGCGAATCGCTGGTCAACCGCGGCATGCGTCTGTCTCCCTGGGAGCCGCCGCGTTATCTCTGGGCGGCGATCGAGGGGGCGTGCGGCCTTGCGCTGGATCGGGCTCCCGGCCGCCTGCGCGTCTCACCGCTCATGCCCTCCGGATGGCGCTGGCTGGGAGTGCGCCGGCTGCCGCTGGGAGGGCGCTTCGTCAGTTACTTCGTCATCCGGGAAGGCGAACGTTTTCGGGTTTTTGCGAATGCAGATCTCGAGGTGGACGGAGAGCTCGAGATCTTCGACGAGGACGTCAGCGACCGCATTGACCGGCGCGACCCGGATATGGTCGCCATGGGCCTGCGACGGGGAGGCGAGCTCCTCATCTGCGTCGGCAGTACGCTGGATGTCGCCTATACGTTTCCACTCTCTCTGGCTCGTCTCGTCGAGACCGAACAGCGGTATCAGGCGCACCTGTACAACGCCAGCCTGGACCGCTGGGTGGCGGGTGAGACGGCACCCGGCAAAGAGTTCCGCGACGTCGCCCTGCGCATTGAAGCTCAGAGTTTCTCCCTTGCGCGCTTTCTTCCGTGTGACTGACGAGCAACCCGTGTGGTGCGTGGGTTTTCGATCGCCCACGCGCGACCGCCGGCCAAGGCCGACCGCTACGGCGGGGGCTCTCAATCCTCTTGTAGCGGCCGTGCTTGCACGGCCGACGGAACCTTACACCGTGGTGGTCTTCGAAGCGTGACATTTTTTCGGTCGCGCAAGCGCGACCGCTACGCGTCACCCTGCGCGGGTTTTCGGTCGCGTGCTGCGGATCCGGTCCTCCGCCAGCTTGTTCCCCTGCCCATCCAGCAGGTACACCTGACTGTACTGATCCCCGACGTCCAAACCAATCGCGGCGACGGAAGTTGCGGCAGACAGGCAGGATTTGGTATGCTTACGCATGGGTCGGTCTCCTTTGCACAGCAAGTGCGTGGTATGGCGGTAATGTCCTTACCGTTGGAGACCGGCCTTCTCATCCCATCTACGCATCAGGGCGTCACGGGATCGTCAGTGCAATCTTGCCAATGTGGGTGTTGCTGTCGAGCATTGCGAAGGCGTCCCGCGCGCGCGAGAGCGGATAGACGGCGTCAATGACCGGTTTGATGCGGGCCCGCTCGACGAAGGCGATGAGGTCGCGAAACTCGGGCAGCGAACCCATCGTGGAGCCGACGATCCGCAACTGGTGCCAGAAGACGCGCGCCAGGTCGGCCGGCGGGTTGGGCCCGGTCGTTGCGCCGGCAACGGCGATCTTGCCGCCGCGGCGCACGGCGCGCAAGCTTGTCCCCCATGTCGCCTCACCCACGGTTTCGATAACCGCATCCACGCCTTCGCCCTCAGTCAACGCCAGGATGGTCTTGGCCGCGTCACGGCCTGCCGGAATCACGTGCTGTGCACCGAGGCCGGCCAGAACATCGAGCTTGGCCTTGGACGAAGATGAGGCAAAGACGATGCAGCCGGCTGCTGAGGCCAGCTGCACGGCGGCGGTACCCACGCCACCTCCGGCGCCTTGGATGAGAACCCGACTGCCGGGCCTCAGAGCGGCCTTCACGAATAGCATGCGGTAGGCCGTCAGGAAGCTCACCGCAAGTGCCGCCGCCTGGGCATCCGAAAGGGACGCCGGTTTGGGCAGCACGTGCAAAGCCGGGACGATGACGAACTCGGCGAGCGACCCCTCCATGTCGCCGTCGCTGAGCAGCGTGAAGGAACGGCACAGCATCGGGTCGTCGCCCTGACATGCGCGGCAGCGGCCGCAGAAGCGCATCGGGTAGATGAGGACCTCGCTACCCGGGTCGGGGGTTCCCGGGGGCCTGTCGGGGCCATACTCGTCGACCGTGCCGACCCCGTCGCACCCTAAAATGCGGGGCACCGTGATGGGTGCGCCGACGACTCCCCGCAGCGTCCAGAGGTCGTGGTGGTTGAGAGTGACTGCACGCATGCGCACCCGTACCTGCCCCGGCCCGGGTTGTGGAGTCGGCCGCTCGCCGATCTCAAGATTCTCAAGCGGCCTGTCTCCCCCCAAGGCGCGGGCATACGCAGCCAGCATGCCGTTCCTCCTAGCGGCGCGGCCCCGCAACCGCAACGGACGTCGGGTAGGAGCACGTCGCGACGTCCGGCAGTACGCGATGCAGCGTCCGCGAGTCGTAGATACTGATGGAATCCGCGCGCGCATTGGGGATGTATAGCCTGTGTTCCTGCGGATCGAGGGTCGGCAACCACGGCGTGAGCCCCGTCGGCAGCCGGGCATCTCGTCGCAGGTTCGGCAGTCCGTACACGATGACGCGTGACTCGCCCTCATTGGTCACAAAGACACGGCCCGCGGATGCGTCCACAGCCACGCCCAGCGGCAGAGCGTTGATGGAACCGGTGGGCAGGAGGCCGCCCATGCGGCGCAAGGAGCGCGTGTCAAAGCGTTCCAGACCCGGGCGTGCTCGCATACCGTTGATGGTCGGCGTGTCGTTATCGGCGACGAACAACTCGTGGTCCCGCTCGTCCACGGCGACCCCAAACGGCCGAGCCGCCGTATGCACGACGGCTGTGAGGTGCAGGCGCCCGCCGGGCGTCACGGCAAAGCGCATGACGCTGTTGCTGTTGATGCTCGAAACGAACAACGTGCGCCCGCCGTCTGCCGCTGCGAGGCCTTCGGGCGTTTCTCCCGCGGCTGCGGTTGCCACCAGATGCGGCACGCCGCTCGGGGAAATACGGTAGACGAAAATACCCCTGCCGCCGGCCAGGGCATCGTTGTTGCTGGCGGCGGCAAGTCCCCAAGCCAAGGTGGTGACTTCCGACAACCGAACGTTCGGGCCGGCTGAGGCGGCAATCCAGCGCATGCGAGTGAGATCGAGTACGACGAGGCGCGTCTCGTCGGCGACAAGGAGCAGGCCGGGATTGCGAGCCACAGCCAGGCCGGCCGCGCGTCCTCCCAGCGTCAGGGAACCGAGAAGATCGCCGTCACCCGCTCGGTACACGTTGAGCATACCGTCATCGTAGCAGCTGGAGATGACGAGACGAAGGCGTGGCGGTGGCGGCGGTACGATCCGGATGGACGTGGCAACGGCCAGTCCGTCGCCCGTGCTGGCCACCAACGTTGCGGAACCGGGCGTCGACGGCGCACGGTAGAGGCCGCTCTGCGTGATGCTGCCCGGGCCGATGAGCGACCACCGGATCGGAGCGCCGGCCCCTTGCGCTGTCTGCGGATCGAGTAGCGTGGCCTGAAATTGCAGGCTGTTGCCGGCAAAGACAACCGCTTGGCGAGGCCGGACAAGCAACCGTCCGGCAAACGGTATGGGTGCGCTGCCGCCTCCGGAGGGCGCGGCCAGAGTTCCCGCCAGAAGGGCTGTGAGACCGGCGGTCAGCAGCTGTTTCATACCCTGAAGACGCCCCGGCGGCGGTCCAGCCAGCAGATCCCTTGCAGACTTTCCGGCACGAATGCCCGCGTGGCGAAAGCGATCGTTTTCTCCCGTGACAAACGGGTATCGATACAAGACAAGCAACCGCTGGGAGCTCCCAGCAGCGTGCTGCTTGCAATCATGCCGTCCGGGCCTATGACACACGCCGCGGCTACCCTGGACGGATGCAAGCCTAGGATGACGTAGACGCGATTCTCCGCCGCCCGCGTGCGTGCGATGTCAAGAGCCGACGCGGTCCGTGGCGGCCGCAGCCACAGGATCAGATCCGCGCCTGCCAAGGCCGCCGCACGCGCGGGCTCCGGCGCCAGCATGTCGCCGCCCTGCAGCACGCGCCAGCGCAGACCGCGCAGGCGCCCCAAGATACGCCGAATCTGGGCGGGCGAGTCACCGGTGGCTAGGATCGCATCTGCGCCCTGGGCATGCAAGGCGGCAAACGCGGCGCGTCCGCGCGTGCGCATTCCCTGGTACACGCCGAGGCGGAAAACCGGCGGGTACCGTGAGCCGCGCCCGCTGTGTGCGCGCGGCTTGTGGGTGCCGGAAAGCGCGTTGCGCTGTTCTTCCGAGAGAGCGACGACGCAGGGCCGTGCCGGGGCGAGAGTGACGTCCGCGGTGATAACTGCGGCCCTGTCGGGTGGTGCGACGGCAGCCAGGCGACCTTCAGGCGATACGATCTGGCTTTTGCCGGCGTAAACGACCGCTTCCCGTTCCGAGCCGCATTTGTCGGCAGCCGCGATCCAGATGCCGTTCTCAGCCGCCCGCACGCGCAGCATGCAATCTGCCTGCAGATTGGGGATGCGGTCGTAGGATGGGCCCCAGCCGACCCAGGCCGTCGGGTCGCAGATGAGACGGGCGCCTCCGGCGGCGAGGCTGCGCGCGATCTCGGGATACCGGCCATCCGCACAGATCATGATACCGATGGGACCGCAACTGGTCGGGATGATACGCGGGCTGCGGCCGGCGCGAAACCAGCGATGGTCCTGGCTCCACAAACAGGTCTTGGCGTACGAACCCGCCACACTGCCGTCGGGTTCGATCACGAGTGCTACGTTGTACAGGGCTCGCGAGCGGTTTTGCACGACGCCGATGACGACCGTCATCCGGTAACGGCGTGCATGCTGGGCGATTGCGGCCACTGCCTCTCGTACGGAAGGGGTCGTCCGAACGGGACCCCGCTCCGGCACGACGTACCCCGGGTAAGAGGCCTCCGGAAAGACGACCAGCCGAGCTCCCGCGTCGTGTGCGGCACGCAGAGCCGACCGGATATCACGCAACGTGACCGGTGCATCTTCCCACGGGCGTGCCGCCAACTGCGCGCACGCCACGCGAAGCGTGACCGGCCGCACTCGTCGGGCCTGCAATGCGGCCATATACTAGCAAGTGCTCCGCTGCCGCATCCGGCGCGGAGGCGCGATGAGGAGAACGAACATGCGGTATGTGATGGTTGTCTTTGCGATGTCCCTGGGCCTTGCCTGGGCCGGAGGGCCGGTACAAGCGGCAAGCGCAACGCACAAGACCGTCGCCGCAGCGGCCCTGCATCCAAAGCCGGCGCCGGTAAAAGTTGCGCCGCTGGACGAATATTTTGGGAAGATGAAGATGAGCCCGCTGGGCATCAACAACACGATTCACGACACCAACCTGCGGGTCCACTACGATCCGGCGCATGCGGGTCAGTACTACCAAACTCTGGAGTGGGCCGAGGACGCACTCCACGACTGGGCCCGCAAGTACCCGCGCGACAACTGGCTACCGGGCCGCGCTTACTTCATGTCGCATGTCTTCTGGCAGATGCACACGCCGCAAGCGGATGCCGCCGCAGAGCGATGCCGCGAACTGCTGTTCAAGCAATTCCCGACGTCCCACTGGGCGATGCTCGCCCGTCACGAAACCAAAGAGATTATTGCACCCGTGACCGCGCCGTCGGCGGCGCCGGCAGCGAAGAACCCCTAAAGCTGCGCCGCAGCCGCAGCCGCTACAGAGACGCGCGCCGGTAACCACAACGCCAACCGCCGCCCGGACACCCGGGCAAGAAAGACGAGCACCCCGCACAGAGGCGGGGTGCTCGGTGTTGTGCGACCGCGATGTGCCTAGAACTTAACGCCCAGGCCCAGGTACGGACCGGAGTGCGTCTCGTTGGCGGGGGCGGCTTGACGCGCTTGGTAGCGGTCGCCGCTGTATCCGCCGTAGACGTAGAACGGCGAATCGCCGAGGACGTAGTCCAATCCGATATCGTACTTGTAGATTTGGTATTCCACCGTCTTGCTGAGGCCCGTATTGGGACCCGTCTGCACGACATACTGCCCACGCGTGTTCGGGTAGTAGAAGAACGAGCCGAAGATACCCAGCTGGCCGGCGCCCAGATCCGGGAATTTCTCCAGTCCTGCGCCGATGCCGGTGACGACCGGATAGCCGTAGTTGGTGGACGCTCTCAGGTAACCTATGCCGAAGTTGATCCACGGGTTAGCCACCTTGAACTCGAGCCGGCCGTCCAACGTGGACTGACGGGCGGTGAACTGCGGCACGACTGCCGACCCACCGTCAATGGTGTTGAACTGAGTCCCGGCCGCGACGTTTTGCGTCGTGACGTACTGGTCCTGGCGGAAGTCGACCTTGAGCGCCAGCGGGCTAAACAAGTAGGCGCCGGACGCCACGTAGGACGCGTTGCGTGAGTTCACGCCGCTGGCAAACTCGTTGTAGACGCGACCGATCGTGTAGCCGCCCTCGATATACCCCAAAATCGGCTTGGGTGTAGCGGTGGGTGCGGGTGTCGGGACGGGTGTTGGCGGTGCGGTGGGCGCCGGTGTGGGCACGGGTGTGGGCGGGATGTAGCGGACGACGACGACGTGCTGTTCGGGGACCCACTGGACGTAGGCACCCA
>CADDZI010000041.1 GCA_902812405.1 bacterium
CCCCCGTACGATGACCGAGCCGGCTGCGGCACCGCTGGTCCGCTGCCAGGGCATCACCAAACGGTTCGGCAGACTGGTCGCCAATGACCGGATCGATTTTGACGTCTGCGTGGGTGAGGTCCACGCGGTGGTCGGCGAAAATGGCGCCGGCAAGACGACCTTCATGAGCATCCTCTACGGACTGCTCACCCCCGACGAAGGGCAGATTGAGATTGCCGGCCGGCAGGTGCGCTTTTCCAACTGTGCCGACGCCATGCACGCCGGCATCGGGATGGTCTTCCAGCACTTCCTACTCGTCGAGCGGTTCAGCGTGACCCACAACGTTCTCTTGGGACGCGAGCCTGCACGTTACGGCTTCCTTCGCGACGCCGAGGCTCGCGCCGAGGTGCGTACCGCAGCCCGTGAGTACGGCTTTGACCTGGATCCGGACACGCCGGTCGAACAACTCGGGGTTGGCGCCCGGCAGCAAGTGGAATTACTCAGGGTGCTGGGCCGCCACCCGCGCGTGGTCATCTTGGACGAGCCGACGGCCGCGCTCTCGCCGGTCGAAGTGGAGGGCCTGTTCGGTGTCATTCGGCGCCTGCGTCAGGCGGGGACGGCCGTCATTTTCATCAGTCATCGTCTCAAGGAAGTGCTTGCGATCAGCGACCGCATTACGGTACTGCGTCATGGCAAAGTCGTCGCACGCCTAGCTCGCGCCGAGGCCACGGCGGAGCGCCTCGGCGCGCTCATGGTCGGCGACAACCTAGCCCGGCCCCAGGACGCCCCGACTGCGAATCACACGGGTGAGCCTCTTGTGCGCATCCAGGACCTCACGGCTCGCGGCGATGGGGGGCGGGGCGGGGTGATGGAGATGAGCCTCACCTGTCGCGCCGGCGAAATCGTCGGCGTGGCGGGAGTCGAAGGCAACGGCCAGCTCGAGTTCGCCGAGGCGCTCTGCGGCATGCGACCGGTCGGCGCGGGCCGGCTGTGGCTTGCCGGTTGGGAGTTTACGCGCGCCGGCCACGACGAGCGCCGCCGTGCGGGTATCCGCTACGTGCCTCCGGATCGCCAGCGCGAGGGTCTCGTCGTGGACTTCAACGCGCCCGAGAACATGCTGCTCGGAAATCAGCGGCGCCTGCGCCGAGGTCTTGTTCTCGACCTCCCAGCCGCCGCCGGCCGTGCCCGTGACGTCGCCCGCGCCTTCGGGATCGCCACGTACGCGCCGCGGCTGCCCATGCGCGCCTATTCCGGCGGTACGCAGCAAAAATTTCTCGTGGGCCGCGAAACCGACGATGGCACGCGGCTGCTCGTCGCCTTCGCGCCGACGCGGGGCGTCGATATCGGTGCCGCGCGGAGCATTTACGATCGGCTGCGCGCCTTGCGCGCGGGCGGAGCCTGCGTGATCGTCATCTCGTACGACCTGGATGAGCTGCGCGAGCTGGCGGATCGCATCGTCGTCCTGTACGGCGGCCGGATCGCAGGCGACATGCCCGCCGCCCAGGCAGATGATGCGCGCCTAGGTCACCTGATGGGCGGTTCGACCGCATGAAGGCATCGGCGCTGCTGCGAGCGGCCGCCCCGCTGGCGGGGATCGTGGCCGCCGCGGTTGCGGTCACCCTGCTTGCAAAGGCCAACCCGGTGACGGCGTACGGCGCCCTGCTGCAGGGAGCTGTGGGGTCGGTTCAGGGGCTGGGCGAGACGTTGGCCCAGACAACAATTTTGCTCTTTGCGTCACTGGGCGTCGCTCTGGCATTTCGCGCCGGCCTGTTCAATATCGGCGCCGAAGGCCAGCTCGTCGTCGGTGCACTGGCCGCCGCAGTGGCCGGCGCCGACCTCGCGCTGCCCAAACCGCTGGAAGTGCCGCTCTGTTTTGCCGCCGGTGCGGCTGCCGGAGCCGCCTGGGCTTTCATCGCAGGCTGGCTGAAGGCCCGCTATGGTGCCAGCGAAGTCATCACGACGATCATGCTGAACTACATCGCGTATCTGGGGGCCAACTATGCCGTCACGGGACCGTTACGCGGATCCCGAGCCGCACCCGAGACGGCTCCCATTGCGGCGAGCGCCGTCTTGCACCCGCTAGTGCCCGACACGCGTCTCACCGCGGCGTTTCCGCTCGCGCTGCTCGCGGCGTGCGTGGCCTGGTGGTGGCTGTTCCGCACCGTGTGGGGCTACGAGGTGCGCGTCTTGGGTCGATCGGAGCGTGTCGCGCGCTACGCCGGCATCACGGCCCCGAGTGTCGTCATGAAGACCATGGCCCTCGCCGGTGCCTGCGCCGGCGTGGGCGGTGCAGCCGAAGTGCTCGGCATGCTGCATCGCTTCAACGCCCAACTGTCCCCCGGCTATGGTTTCACCTCGATTGCGGCCGCGCTCGTCGGGCAGTCCAACCCGCTGGGTGTCGTCGTCAGTACCTTCTTCTTCGGCATTCTGCAAAATGGTGCGTTGTCGATGCAGGCCCTGGCCGGGGTACCCAAAGACCTCGTCTCGGTCATCACCGGCCTGGCCATTTTGTTGGCCGCCGTCAACGTGTTCGGCCGCCGCGCAACGCTGCACGGCGCGGCTCCCAGCGAGCCGGCCGAGCAACCTGCCGACCTTGGCGCAACCCATGCGTGAGCTGGTCGGCGCCATCATCGCGATCGCCCTCGTCAAGGCCACGCCGCTGTGGTTTGCAGCAATGGGTGGCGTGCTCTCGGAGAATGCCGGCGTCGTCAACATCGGCCTCGAGGGCATGATGGCGGCCGGCGCTTTCTGCGCCGTCCTCGGAGCGTACTACACGCATAGCCTGGCCGTGGCACTGGCGTGTGCCGTCCTGACCGGCGCGGCGTGGGGTCTGCTCTTGGCCTACCTGGCGGTCACCCAACGGGCTGACCAAATCGTCGCGGGTATGGCCATCAACGTCCTGACGGTCGGCGGTGCCGCATTCCTCTTGGCGGTTCTCTTCGGCCAGCCGGGCGCATCGCCCGAAGTCGTCAGCTTCGGCAGCCTGGGTCATGGCGGCTCGCTCGGCGTTGGCGATCTCGTGCGTAACCCGCAACGCTACGCTCTCTTCTGGCTGGCTCTGGTCGCCATCGCCGCGTTGCACGTCTTCCTCTATCGTACGCGTGGCGGGCTCCATCTCCGCGCAGTCGGCGAATCTCCGCAGACCGCCCTGACCGCCGGCATTGACGTCATCCGCACCCGTTACCTCGCCACCGTGATCGGGAGCGTTCTGGCTGCGCTCGGCGGCGCCTACCTCTCGATCGGCGAGGTGGACCTATACTCGGACGGTATGGTGGCCGGGCGCGGCTTCATCGCTCTGGCCGCCGTGATCTTCGGACGCTGGACTCCGCTTGGCGCAGCGGGTGCTTGTCTCTTCTTCGGCTTCTTCAGCGCATTGCAGATCGCGCTGCAGCGGGCTGCACTGCCGGCCCAGCTGCTTGAGATGCTTCCCTACGTCTTGACCATCGTGGCTCTTGCCGGCTTCATCGGCCGCTCTCGCGCCCCGGCTGCCGACGGCGTGCCGTTTTCTTCCTCGGGGGAGGTGTAGAGAAGCGCCGGCCGCACAACCCGCTGCTCTTCTTCCCTACACACCCGCCGGATGCCACACGGTCTTGATTTCCACGAAGGGCTCGATCCAGGCGAGACCCGCAGCGTCGGGACCAAACCAAAACGAAGCGTCGGGTTCCTTGTGCCGCCGCACCCGCTTGAGGTTGGTGCACGCTGCGTCGTGGAGAGCACAGGCCACGGCCTCGTCGCCCAGCCATAGGTCGAGGGCGTTGACGTCCATGTGACCAGCCAGCGTCGGCGCAACCTCCGCGCGGCAGCCGGTGAGCAGGTTCACGACACCCGCTGGGACGTCGGCCGTGGCGACGCACTCGGCCACGTTGACGGCCGTCTGCGGATCCGCGTCACCCGCAAGGACGACAACGCTGTTGCCGGCGGCGATGACGGGGAGGAACGTCGAGACGAGCGGCACGAGTGCGGGCAACCGCGGTGCAATGATCGCGACGACGCCGGTAGGCTCCGGGCTGCTCACGTTAAAATGCGGGCTGGCAACGGGATTCTTCGTTGACAGGACCTGCTCGATCTTGTCGCACCAGCCGGCATAGAAGACGGCCCGGTCGATCGCAGCGTCCACCTCGCGTTGCGCGGCGACGCGGCTGGAACCCGAAGCGCGCAGGCCGTCGGCGAGTTGTGCGCGCCGCGATTCCATCATTTCGGCAAGGCGGTAGATGATCTGCCCGCGGTTGTACGCCGAACGGCCGCACCACCCCGGCCAGGCTGCCCGCGCGGCGCGCACGGCGTCGCGGGCGTCCTTGCGCGTGGCGCGGGCTGCCTGCATGACGTGCCCGCCTAGTTCGCACGCCACGGTACGGCCGGATTCGGAGCGCACGAACGCGCCGCCGATGAACAGCTTGAGGGTCTTGCGAACGGCCAGACGGTTCATGAGACGCGCCGGACGTAGGGCGCAAGACCGAAGAGGCCGCCTTCCCGCCCGAAGCCGCTCTCCTTGTAGCCGCCGAAGGCTGACGTTGGATCAAACTTATTGTAGGTGTTGCCCCACACGACACCGGCACGCAGCCGGGCGGCCACCTCGAAGTTCTTGCTGCCCTTGTCGGTCCACACGCCGGCCGACAGACCATAGCGCGTATTGTTGGCCTTCTCGACCGCCTCGTCGGGTGTCCGGAAGGTCATGACCGACAGGACCGGTCCGAAGATTTCCTCCCGGGCGATGCGGTGCGAGAGCGCGACGCCGGTGAAGAATGTCGGCCGGAACCAGTAGCCTCTGGACGGCAGCACGCACTGGGTCTCGTACCGCGTGCAGCCGGCTTCCTCGCCACTTTTGACCAAGCTCTGAATTTTCTCCAGCTGAGCGCGCGAGTTAATCGCGCCGACGTCCGTGTTCTTATCCAGCGGCGGGCCGATGCGCAGCGTCTGCATGCGCCGGTAGAGTTTCGCCACCACGACATCGTGGACGGACTCCTGGACGAGCAAGCGCGACCCGGCGCAGCAGACGTGCCCCTGGTTGAAGAAAATCCCGTTCACAATGCCCTCGACCGCCTGATCCAGCGGCGCATCGTCGAAGATGATGTTGGCCGCCTTGCCGCCCAGTTCCAACGTGACGGGCCGCCCCAGGCGCGCGCAGGCGCGGGCGATGTCCTTGCCCACCTCGGTCGAACCGGTGAACGCGATCTTATCCAGCCCGGGGTGCGTAACGAGCGCGGAACCGGTCTGCGGGCCTCCGGTGACAATATTGACGACGCCCGGCGGCAGGTCGGCGTGCCGGATGATCTCGGCAAGCCACAACGCCGTCAGGGGCGTCGTCTCAGCCGGTTTGAGGACGACCGTATTGCCGCACGCCAGCGCCGGCGCGATCTTCCAGGCGGCCATGAGCAGCGGAAAGTTCCATGGGATGATCTGACCCGCCACACCCAGCGGTTCGACCTCGGTATTGCGGAAGGCATACCCGAGCTTGTCCGCCCAGCCCGCGTAGTAGAAAAAGTGCGCGGCGGCAAGCGGAATGTCGACATCGCGCGACTCGCGGATGGGCTTGCCGCCGTTGAGCGATTCGAGCACGGCCAGCTCCCGGCTGCGCTCGGTGATGGCGCGCGCGATGCGGAAGAGGTACTTGGCACGCGAGGCCGGCGGACACCGCCGCCAGTACTTTTCGTACGCCGTGCGGGCCGCGCGCACGGCCCGATCGACATCGGCCTCCTCGGCTTCCGCGGCGTGTGTCAGAACATTCTCGGTGGACGGGTCGATGACCGGCGCATACCGCTCGCGTGCGGGCCGCACCCAGGTGCCGCCCACAAACAGGTCATACTGCGGCGCCAGACGGATGTACTCATGTGCTTCAGGCGCGGGTGCGTACTGCCACACCGCCGCGCCGGGAGCGGTGACCGTGATGCGGGCGTCCACATCCGCCGTGAGCCGGACACCCGCCGGACGTCCCTCGCCGGCCGCGGGCCGTCTAGTCTTTCGTGAAGTAGTCTTCAGATTGGTAGACACCGCTGCGTTCCTTCGTCAGTTGCATCAGGACGTCGTTGAGGAGCGCACTTGCGCCGATGCGAAAGGTGGCGGGACTCAGGTACTCGTCACCCATCGTCTCCTTGACCACCACCAGGTACTGGAGCGCCTGCTTGGCCGTGCGAATACCACCCGCGACCTTGACCCCGACGCGGCGGCCGCCGCACTGTTCGAAATCCCGTGCCGCCTCGAGCATCGCCAATGCAACCGGCAGCGTGGCTGCGGGGTGGATCTTACCAGTTGAGGTTTTGATGAAGTCGGCGCCCGCCTCCATCGCAAGCCACGCGGCGCGCCGTACGTTGTCGTACGTGCCGAGTTCACCCGTCTCCAAAATAACTTTCAGGAGCGCCGGACGGGTTGCGTCCTTTATCGCCGCGATCTCGTTTGCCACCTCCCTGTACCGCCCGGCGAGAAAGGCTCCCCGATCAATGACCATGTCAATCTCGTCTGCACCGGCGGCGACGGCTTCTTTGGCTTCTTGCAGCTTCACGTGGGCCGGAGCGAGGCCGCTGGGGAAGGCGGTTGCCACAGAGGCGACCTTTACCTGCGTGCCGGCCAGTGCGTCCTTTGCCTCCCGGACGAGCGTCGGGTAGACGCAGACGGCCGCGACGGACGGCAGGTCGGGGTCGTCGATATCCGGCGTGACGGCTTTGCGGCACAGCTGACGCACGCGCTGCGGGGTGTCCTTGCCCTCGAGGGTGGTCAGGTCCATGCATGCGATTGCCAGGCGCAGCCCGACGATCTTCGACTGCTTCTTGATGCTCCGGGTCGCCAAAACGGCGGCTCGCTCCTCGAGCCCCACCGCATCGACGGACATAAACGCCACGGGTTGATCTTCGCTCTTGTGACCTGCGAGTCTTGTCCGCGCAGCTCCTTGGGCTGGCCGGCTTTCGACCCGCCTTCGACGCCTGTCGTAGCGATCGCGCTTGCGCAACCGAGAGCGCGTTACGGATTCGGCTCCTGTCGTAGCGGTTGCGCTTGCGCGACCGAAAGAACGTCACGCTTTGGGTGTCTTGCGCGCGGGAGAGGTTCCGTCGGCCGCGCAAGCCCGGCCGTTACGTGGGCATCAGCTTGGCCTCTTTTGGCCGCGCAAGCCCGGCCGTTACGTGGGCGTCAAGACAGTGACCTCGGAGGCCGCGTGCGACCGGGATGCCTTACGGCGGGTAACAATACGAGTCCGACGACGCATCCCCGCCTTGCAGGCGCACTTGGTGCGGCCGGCGCGAGCCGAAGGTCACGTAGAAATTCTTGTCGAGCGTGATGCCGCCGTTTGCACCCGTGTCGAGCTTCACCATCCAGCCGTCGATGCCATCCGGGTAGAACTGTGCATCCCACGACCTGTAGAGAGAATTCGTGACGTACACGCGCCGGCCGTCGCGGCTGATCTCGACCATTTGCGGCCCCCCGTTGCGGGGTTCGCCTGGCCGTGCCGGATGCTCCGTTCGGCGCACGATGCCCCCGAGATGCACCGAGCCGGTCAATGTCGGCTTCCACGGATCGCTGACGTCGTACTGGCGCAACTCGCCCGTACCCCAGCACGACACGTACAGGAAGCGATCATCAAGCGACAGGTCGATGTCCGTGACGAGCGGCGGCACAGCTTTGAAACCCTGGAGCAGGGGCGGCAATTGCTCGGCTGCAGCCGGCTCAGCGGGAATCTCAATCACCTTGGTGACGTCGGCCTTCTTCCCGTCCCATTGCCACACCCAAATCGCACTGGACAGGTCCTTGAGCGACACTACGGAGTTGACGAAGCCGTACGTTTTCGTGGGATCGTGCGAGGGTCGCAATTCGAGCGCCATCTGGTGCTCGGCACCCAAGTCCACGCTCGTCAGATGCTTGTGCCTGCGCAGATCCCAGAAATGCAGTTGGTGGCCGTACCTGCCCCCCAGGAGCAATTCCGGCACGACGCCGTTTTCGATCATCTCCGGCGTGCCCCACTCGCTGCTCACCATGACGTCATGGCCCAAGTGCCAGAAGAAATCATAGGCCAGGTACTGGGGTCCTCGGTCCGACTCCCAGCGCCCGACAATCTTGAAGTCGTCGTGGTCCAGGAGCAGGACACCGCCCGGGCCCTTGCCCTCGGCGTCGCCCAAGGCACTGATGTACACGCCCTCCGGCCCGCAATGCGTCGTGTGCAGGCGGGTGTAGCCGCTTCGCCGGACGACCTCCTCGGCTTGGACCGTCTTGACGATGCGCGGCAGCGTGGGGTCGGGTTTTGTGTCCAGGATGTAAATGCGTGACGACCGCAGACCCGTAAGGATGAGGTACCGGCGCTCGACGTGGGGATGTGGTGCGTACGGGCAGAGCGCCGAGCTGCAAGCATTCCAGCCGAAATGGTGGAGTTCATCGCCCTCTGACGGCATCTCGATCTCCGTGATGGCGCGCCCGTAGCCGGCCGACTGAGGATCGCAGTCGACAACCGCCAGCGCATCGTGCGCGTGTCCATCGACGGCCAGCAAGGCGACGTACGCAAGCTGTTCGCGCGGAGCTTCCATCGCCAGTTTGGCGGAAGGATAAAAGGTTGGATCTGGTCGCAGCTGCATCGCTTCCACCTCCTGCAGGCAAGACAGTCCCTTTCCTCGCAGCCGGCCCGGCGACCTCCGCCCGGCCTATTGCTCGCCACCCGCAGCGGGTGCCGCCCTCAGGTGAGCAGCAGGATGACGCCCGTGACGGCCAATGCCACAGCCCACATGAGGTCGAAGTTTATCCATGCCGTCCGCAAGATCCGCACACCAAAGTAGCGGTAGACGATGAACGCAACCGCGGTCATCGCTCCCAAATAGCCTGCCGTGTGCACGCCGACAGCCGCCAGCCATGACGCATTGCGGGCGTCTGCGGGCATCGCCATGCCGGCCATGCCGGGTGTTGCCGGCGACGCGTCCAGCACGTTCACAAAGGGCAGCATCATCAATCCGGCTCCGTGCCCGGTGGCCATGAGAAAGGCCCACAGCGTCAAACCCCAAAATCCCACTCGCAAGCCGGCCCAACGAAAATGACGGGCGCGAATGCCTCGATAAAGGCCCATCCCGAGGAGCACGGCTGCGGCGCCGGCACGAAAGACGAGGCCCGGCACGGCGGCTTTTAGGATGACGGCAATCCCGACGATTGCCATGACCGACATCAGGTGCCCCAGAGTAATCGGGCCGAGAGCCAACCAAATCGCCCGAACGCTGCGCTCCTGGAGAGCCAGCGCCACGGCAAACAGCCACCCCATGCCGGGGTTGATGCCGTGATAGCATCCGAGGAGAAACAGGGCCGGCCAGACCCAGTTGTGAGTCACGCGTTGCGCTCGTTTCTCCTATGCCGGCACATGTGCGTGGGCGATCGAGGACTCGAACCTCGGACCTCATCCTTATCAGGGATGCGCTCTAACCACCTGAGCTAATCGCCCGCCCGCTGCATTGGGAAAACGCTGCCGGATCGTGACTTATCTATCCCGGGAAGTCCATCCTCTCCTCACCGCACGTCACCAGTCCCTTATCGCCTGCGCCGCGAGGCACGCCCGATGTGTGTGGCGACGGGCAGCAAAGACATACCCGCGAGGCCCCGTGCTGTCCGGCTCCCGACCGCAGGCCGTGCGCAGCCAACCCGTGCGGGTCTGCCCCGCCGCGTCCGTGCACGTGCGGCCGTAACCGTCCCATTACATGCGGCTCACGATCATGCGGGCCAGCTTCTCGGCAGACGGTGTCAGCTGTTTGAGTGAATGGGGCAGAAAAAATCCAATCTGCAGACCGCGGCTGCCTTTCTGGACGTAGAGCGACCCACCGACCCATATGGCACGATCCCCGATACCGGTTACGGTGACCGCGCTGGGCACATGCGCATACGCATCAAAGAGAGCCGGATCGACGCTCTGCAGGAAGATCTCGTCCTGCGACTGCGCGTCATAGAAGTTACAGCGGCCCCCAAGGATGGGGTGATACTCACCCTTGCCCGAGGCACGGCCCATCACAACCGAGACTTCGGCCGGGCTGACGAGCTTGCATGGGTTGAAAGCGGTCGACCCAGCGGTTGCGGCAGACACCGCGGGCGCCGGAGCCGAACTGCCGCCGGCGCTCCCTCCGGATGGCGGAGATTTGGTTTGCGAACAGGCGCACGTAACAAGAGCAACCAGGAAAATGGCGACCAGGCGTTGACGAGGCAAAGCTTCACGCTCCTTTCCACACGAGGCGCACCCACGGGTTCGCACATGTCGGGCGGCCGCCCTACGAACGTTCTCGTCGTCAGGAGCTCGTTTGGAGCGCGGTCGCGGACGAAAGGGAGCCTCTCACCCGGCCTGCGAAGGGCCGTGCGTGCCTGCTTCCTACGAGCGAGCGATCGTGTGGCTGCGCCGCGATCTGCGGCTCGACGACAATGCCGCACTGGCCGCGGCGGCGGCAGGCAGCCGCAGTGTCCTGCCCGTCGTCGTTCTCGACGACGATATTCTTGCCAGTCCGAGCATCGGCGCACCCCTCGTGACCGCCTTTCTTGCGGCCGTCGCTTCCGTGCGCGACTCTGTGCGGGCAATGGGCGGGGATCTTGCCATTCTGCGCGGGCGTCCAAGCGACGTCATCCCCGCGTTCGCCCATCGCGCAGGCGTCCAGGCGGTCTACTATGGCATCGACTACGAGCCGTCGGCGCGCACCCGCGACCGCGAGGTCTCGGCGGCACTGCACCGCGACGGCATCCACACCCACGCGTGTCTGGACCACGTGTACTTTGGTTCAGATGAGGTACAGCGTGTCGACGGAAGCCCGTTTTGCATCTTCAGCGCCTACCGGCGCGCCTGGCGCGAGCGCGCCCGCCGCGAACGGCGGCCGCCCATTGCGTCGCGCGCCGCCCTTCGCGGCAAGTTACAGGCACCGTCGGGGAACGCAGACACCGGGGCCATGCCGAGACCCGACGAACTCGGCTTTTCCAGCTTTGCCCTGCCCGACGCCATCAGCGAGGCGGCGGCCGCGCGCCGGCTGGCTGCGTTTGCCTCGCCGGCGGGTGCGATCTCGGACTACGCGCGAACGCGCAACCTGCCGGCCGTCGACGGAACCTCCCGGCTCTCCACGCACCTTCGGCTGGGGACGCTCGGCATCCGCACGTGCGTGGAGGCCGCACGGCGCCTGCGACCGCACATCAGCGCTGCGGCCCGCGCGTCGGTGGATGCATGGGTCGACGAGCTGATCTGGCGTGATTTCTACCAGATGATTCTGGATCGTTTTCCGCACGTCGCCGAGGGGCCGTTCATCCCGGCAATGTCTCGCATCCGCTGGCGCCGTTCCCCCGAGGACTTCTCCGCGTGGTGCCGGGGCCTGACCGGGTACCCGCTGGTGGACGCCGCGATGCGTCAGCTCAACACGACCGGATGGATGCACAATCGGCTGCGTATGCTCGTCGCGTCGTTTCTCAGCAAAGATCTCTTGCTCGACTGGCGGCTGGGAGAACGCTACTTCGAGACGCACCTGGCAGACGCCGACCTGGCCGCCAACAACGGCGGCTGGCAATGGTGCGCCTCCACGGGCACCGATCCCGTGCCGTACTTTCGGATCTTCAATCCGATTCGACAGAGCGAAACCTTCGATCCCGAGGGAGCCTTCATCCGCCGGATGCTGCCGGAACTGGCCGCCGTTCCCGCTCCCTACATTCATGCACCCTGGACAATGCCGCCACACGTCGCTGCGGCGAGCCGTTGCCGGCCGGGCCGCGACTACCCCCTGCCCATTGTGGACCACGCCGCCGCGCGCGGCCGTGCCCTGGAGGCCTATCGCTCCGCACGGGCTTTCCCCGGCGGAGACGAAGCAGCCGCGCAAGGTCCGCGCGGTCGCAGCGTGTAAAAAGGCAGACACCGTTGGCGCAGGAAAAGGCCGCCCGTCACCCGGCGCAGGCGGACCTTGTTGCGGTGCATAACGAACCGGCGTCGTTGGCTGCGTCAGGCGCGGGGGATTAGCTCAGCTGGTAGAGCGCGTGCTTTGCAAGCATGAGGTCAGCGGTTCGAATCCGCTATCCTCCACACGCGGTTCAGTGTGCCTTCGTCGTTCGCGCGGGAGTTGCAACCGGTGCGGGCCTTTCGTCCGCCAGTGAGACGCGCCGCGACTTTACGTCGGGCCGCCGGCTTGGCCCAACGAGCCACGCCCGCCGATCATGCCCCTGCGCCGGCGCCTTCCACTGCCCCGTCAGTCTGCACGGGCCGGACCGATCCAGACAGTCTTGACGTTGACGAACTCCCGGATACCGAAGACGGACAACTCGCGCCCGTACCCCGAGGCTTTAACGCCTCCAAAGGGCAGACGTGGATCCGACTTCACCATGCCGTTGATGAACACGGCCCCCGCCTCTAAGCCGGTGATGAAGAGGTCCTGCTCCTGCGGATCGTTGGTCCAGGCGCTCGCCCCCAGGCCGAAGCGAGTCGCGTTGGCCACGGCGACGGCCTCACGAGCGTCGGCAACGCGGAACAAGAGCGCCACTGGCCCAAAAATTTCCTCTTGTGCCGCGGGGGCGTTGGGTCGTACGCCGGTCACGATCGTCGGAGCGTAGAAGTAGCCCTCGCCGTCCAGTCGCCGTCCGCCGACGAGCACCGTCCCTCCCGCCTCGACAAGCGAGGCGACCTGACGCTCCAGCTCTTCCAGACCCGCGCGCGTCGCCAGCGGTCCCACGTCGGTCGCCTCGTCCATCGGATCCCCGACCCGCAGCGACGAAAAGCGAGCTATCAGTTCTCTCTCAAAGGCCTCGGCCACTGTCTGGGCGACGATGAAGCGCTTGGCGGCAATGCACGACTGGCCGTTGTTCTGCACCCGGGCCTGGGTGGCGACAGCCGCGGCCTGCCTGAGATCCGCGCTGGGCATGACGATGAACGGGTCGCTGCCGCCCAATTCCAACACCGTCTTCTTGATCGCGCGCCCAGCCGCCGCGGCCACGGCGCGCCCCGCCGGCTCGCTTCCGGTCAGCGTGACCGCACGGATGCGGTCGTCGCGGATGATCTCCTCGACCCGGCCCGCATCGATGAGCAGCGTTGCAAACGCGCCCGCCGGAAAGCCGCTGTGGGCAAAGAGATCCTCGATGGCAAGGGCGACCTGCGGCACGTTGGAGGCATGCTTGAGGAGCGCCGCATTACCCGCCATGAGCGCAGGTGCGGCGAAACGGAATACCTGCCAGTAGGGAAAGTTCCACGGCATCACCGCTAGGATCACTCCCAGCGGCTCATACCGCACGAGGCTGCGCCGGGCATCGGTCTCAATGACCTCGTCCGCCAGATGCCGGGCCCCGTGCTCCGCGTAGTAGCGGCAGGCCCAGGCGCACTTCTCGACCTCGGCGATGGCTTGCCGGATAGGCTTTCCCATCTCGAGGACCGCAAGGCGCGCCAAGTCCCTCTTCCCGGAGTCCAAGAGGTCGGCCGTACGCCGCAAACAGGCCCCCCGCTGATCGAACGTCCAACCCCGCAAAACCCGACATGCAGCCTCGGCCGCCGCCAGCTTGCGCTCGATCTCCTGTGCGCTCAGACTCTCGCGGCGCGCGACCAGCTGTCCCGTCGCCGGATTGATGGTTGCTATTGCCATGCCAGTCTCACCGTCCGTCTCGCACGCTCGCGGCTGGCCGCGTGCCGCGCAGCGCGGCATTGTATTCGTCAAGCATCTCCAGTTCGCCCGCATTGATCAACGTCTGCTGATGGTGGCGGACCCAGTCGCGCGGGATCGATCGCAAGACCGGGCGTCCGCTGCGCTTGCGGTAGAGGATGAAAAAGAGGATACCAAACAGGACCCAGCCTGGGCCGGCAATGCGTCCGGTGGGGTGCGTCAGCAGGGTAAAAACGAGAATCGACGCGATACCCAAGAATCCCACGACCGACAGCAGCGATACCGTGCCCCCAACGCCCCGGATCGTCAGGCGGATGTTCCACGGCATGCGGAACCTGCGCGGGGCGGCGCGGTCCGTAAAGCGCAACGTCATGAGGGCGACGAAGACAAGCGTGTACGACAGGGCCGCACCAAACGCGTACAGGTCGCCCAGGAAGTCGAACGCGCGCGGCCCTTGCAGGTAGGCGACAATTAAGACCAAGGTCGCGAATCCCGAAAAGAACAAGATTGTCCCGGTGGGAGTCTTCGTCGTGGGGTTGGTGACCTGAAACCATCCCGGCAGCAGTTGAAACTTGCCCATCGAGTACGCGATGCGCGACGCACCGTAGACGCCCGAATTGCTCGAGATCATGACGAGCAGGGCACCGACGATCGGCACGTACAGCTTAAACAGGCTGCCGATGACGGGGAGCTGTGCGGCCAGGATGGCGACCGCCTTGTCGTTGTTGTCGGTGTTCCCCAAAAAGGCGTACGCGGGCTGCCCGTGCATGTCGGGCAGACCCAGGACGAGGTTGGAGTAGGCTAGGGCGAAGATGAGGATGGTCAAAATGAGCGCAACCGACGTGCGGGGCATGACCGTTGACGGTCGCTGGGTCTCCTCGGCGGCTTGCGAGATGCTTTCCAGGCCGACAAAGGAGATGATGGCCAAGGAGGCGCCCAACAGCAGTTCCTGGGTGTGCGGCCAGTGTAGCCGCATCGTGTGCAGCAGCATCTGAGGATGCCAGGCAAACAGAAAGCCGGCGACGAGGATGAACGTCTCGTTGCAGATGTCGATGCCGGTGACGAGTTCGTTGAGGCGCGAAGACTGGCGGACGCCCAGGATATTGAGGAAGGTCAAGAAGGCGGTGACCGCCAGCACGACGAGGAAGCGCACGAGACCGTGGGTGTCAAACCATGGGATGAGGATGCTGACGTAGGCCACGGTCGCCCATGCAAAGATGGCGATGTCGACCGTAAAGTCCAGCAATACCGCCCACCCGGCAATGAAACCCATGAAGTCGCCCAGGGCGCGGGTCACAAAAAACTGGCCGCCGCCGGCGACCGGATAGGCAGCCGCAAGCTCCGTGTAGGCCAGTCCAATGCAGACGTAGACGATGCCCGCGAAGGCAAAAGCGACATTTGCCGCACCCATGGCCGCACCCACGACGAGGCCCAGAGCGACGTAAATGTCGGCCCCGACGTCCGCGTAGCCCCATGAGTAGGAGCCCCACGTTGTGACCGCCCGCCGCAGGTCACGCCCGGCTGCCGTCGGCATGGCGCCCTGGGTTCGGTCCCGGCCGCAACATTCCCGCGCCGGGCGGCATGATTCCGTGCGGCGGAGGTCTTACCTACCAAGGAGAGGAGGGTCAAGCCTGTGAGATGTGCACGTACGCTTGCGGCTGTCGCCGCCGTCATCATGGCCGCGGCCTGCAGCCCCAAGTCACAGGGTACAGCCGCTTCCGGGCAGGTCTCCCCCAAGCCTGCGACGCCCATTCCGGCCGCCGTGAGGGCCAAGGAATACGTCGCCATCACCTTCACGGACGTCGCGATGACGACGGCTGGTGCACCAGTCGTGCGCCTGCGGTTTGTCGCGAAGAACAACGGGTCGGATCCCGTGCTGTGCGACGAGAGCCAGTTTTCGCTGCAACTCGCAAACGGCACGACGCTTGCCGCAGATCCGGGCGCAAATAACGTCTGCGATCCGGACACGATTGACCCCGGGGCCGCAAGCAATGTCGTCATGTTCTTCGACTTGCCGGCAGGGTACGCCGGTCCGGTCACGCTCATCATGCGTAGCCCGTCCAATGTGCCCGTCGGCCAGGCCGATACAACGCTGCACTGACCCGTCCGACCCCGGCCCGGCCCGCCAACCCCAAGCCGCTTGCCCTCGGACGAGGTCAAGCCGCCGCCGGAGGGAAGGCACCGCTCGCGGCCGTAGATTGTTCAGTTGTGGGGGATTAGCTCAGCTGGTAGAGCGCTTGCATGGCATGCAAGAGGTCAGCGGTTCGACCCCGCTATCCTCCA
>CADDZI010000042.1 GCA_902812405.1 bacterium
CGGCCGCTACGAGACGCCTATACCACTACGTGAGCGCGCGGGAACGAGCACGGTCACCTAGCGGTCAGGGCACGGTGCGGCGTCAGAACCGCAAGACGACGATCCGGTTGGCGTGGAACGCGCCGTCGCGGCCCCAGTAGCCGGCGATGTTGACGACCATGCTCGGCGCCAGGGTCGTCCCGGTCGGCTTGATGATCGTGCCGTCGTGCAGCACGACGGGGAACTCCCGGCCGCGCACGCGTAGCGTCAGGTGGTACGGCACGGCGTACGTAATGACGCCCTGCACGTCGTAGGCCCCGGCGAAGCGATCATCCCGATCGAACGCAACGATCGGCACGGGCTGATAGGAGATGATAGCTGGATCGGCGCTCGCCTTCTGACTCAGGGCGGCGGACCCCGCGAGGAGAGCCGCCATGCCGGCGGCTGCGAACAGTTTGCGATTCATGGTCTCTTGGACACCTTTCTCGTCGGCAATGGTGATAGGTGGTTCACACCCACCAGGGAGACGAAGAGAAGACGGTCTTTGTTTCGGCGGAAGATGCAGGGACCTTTAAAGGTTGATGAGAGAACGAGGAAAATGGACGAGCCGGGCTAGCGGCGCTGCGCGTACACCGCCGGCGAGGCGTTCCAGCTTGCCCCCGGCGGCGGCTGAGACGAGAACCACACGACCACCGGATACGACGATCCCCCCTCCGGCATCGTGACGAGGTTCACACGCCGGTAGCCTCGGGGCGGCACGTCAAACGTCCGCACGAGCACCACGCTTCCGGCCCGCACCGGATGGAGTTCGACCAGGTCGCCATCGATGAGGAACGTGCCTGTCGCCGTTCCACCGCGCGGCTCAAACCACATGCCGACGCGCGCCGGCGACGGAGACGGGTTGAGCAGGGTCAGCGTTGCGGCTTGCTTGACGCCGTAGTCGCCGCCCAGCACCTCGCCCTGCACGGCGTTGGGAAGCGGAATCTTGCCGATGACGAGCGAGGCTGGATCCTGACCGACCGTGTAGGCCACATCGTAGTAAAAATCCGGCACCTCGTACACACCACGTGCGTGCTTCACCGCGCTGGAGAGCAGCGTCTGCGAAATCGGTTCAACCGGGATCTCCGACGCATCCTGGACGACGACCGCCACGCGCACGTCGCTCCCGGCCAAGACACGCAACTGCATCAACCCGCTGACGAGGTCCCCGCCAGGAAGCAGTTGATTGACGACGTTGATCGTCGCGTGAGGCGGCACCTCGAAGACCTGGCCCTGCGCTGCGAGGTCGTTGACCAAAAAGCGTTTGGTGGCTTCGTGGCCGACGGCCAAAATGTCCGGGCTGGGTCCGGCAATGCCCGCGATCATATGCAGGTAACTTGACGTCAGGCCGTTGTTTTGGGCCTTGACGAGTACGCGCCGCAGTTGAGAGCCGGGGTTGGCGTAATGGTAGTACAAAAGACGCGCCGGCTGGTCGAACGACACGTCGGCGTAAAAGAGAGTGCCGTTCTCGGCGATCGTTTCCGGATAGTCGGAGACGAGCAGGTTCTTAGGCGGCAGTTCAGGCTGTGCCAGGTTGACGACGGTCACCGCGACATCTTGGTGATAGGGCGCATAACCCGGGCCGGCGATCGTCAGCGGGGCCGTGACGTGCAGCTGATTGTCCGGCCACAGCGGGATCGCACCGCGAACGTCGGCCGGATCCGCGTGGACGTGCGCACCGGGCTGCGGGTAGGCGACCAGCGTCGCCGCAGCGGCCGCGGACTCTGCGACGAAATCCGCCGCTGCCGGATTGCCGGTGATGATGATGGACGTGGATGCATAGGCCTTGCCGGCATAGGCTTGCACGGTCACCGTCAGCGTCGCCGACAAACCGTACATGTCGGTTGCCGTGATCGTCGTGCTGCCCAGGTGCTGTGCGGCGACGTCGATCGTGCGGCTGACGGGGTTGAAGACCGCCTGCACGATCTCCGGATCGAAACCCGACAGCGTCAGGATGCCGCTGGGAGGAGACCTGACGGGCACGGAGACGCGGCGTCCCAGGATCATCGTCAGCGACGTTTGGCCCAACACGACCGGCTCCGGCGACGGCGATACCGGCGGAGGCGTGATCATCGTTGGTGCGCTGGGCCCGGCTGAGGGTGCCGCCGCGGGCGACGCCGCAGGTGTCGACGAGGGTGTCGCCGGAGGGGACGGTGTCGCCGCTGCCTGGCTGGCGGCCGGTACCGGAACGGGCGGTGCGGATTGCTCTGGCGAGGGTGTAGCGACCGGGGTGGGTTGCGCCGGCGGGAAACTCGGCGAGTTCGCCGGTGCAGGCATCCAGGCTGCGGCAACAAGAGTGCACGCGCACAGCCCAGCGACCCACAGCGCCCGCACCATCAGGCGATCTGCTGCTCTTCGCGCCTCACTGCGCTTGCCAACAGTGTCTTGTACCCGTGACTGGGGAAGAGGACCGTGACGAGGTCGCGCTCCGACCGCTCGACCGTCCCCTGCCCGAACTTGGGATGGAAGACGACGTCGCCGATGCGGAAATCCGTGCTGCTCTCGCTGACCGGCGCCTCGCCGCGCCCCAGCGCCGCCAGGCAGTTGTCACACGCGCCGCAGTTGGGCTTGTCGTACTCCTCACCGAAGTAGTTGAGGATGAACTTGCGCCGGCAGCTGCGCGTCTCGCAGTACTGCAGCATCATGGCCAGTTTGCTCTGATCGTACGACTTCTTCGTCTCGTAACTGGCCAGGTTCAGCGACCGATCAGCGCGCTTCTTGAGTTCCGGCACGAGGCCGTACGTCCCCTTGGAGACGTTGCGGATGAAGCCGCCCTTTTTGAGCAGCGCCAAGATGACCTTGAGTTTGGTCAGCGGCAGCTGGGAAATCTTGCGCAGGTCGGTCAGCGAGACGCCGTTGTCCTGCTGGGCAAAGTACTGCAGGGTGCCGAAGACCTTCTGCACTTCCTCGACGTCCGGGTACTTGCCCGTCAAGAAGTAATTCTGCACCCGGGTGTCGCTCTGGCGGTACAGGAGCAGGCAATCCGAGCGCTCGCCGTCGCGCCCCGCCCGGCCCGCCTCCTGCGTGTAGGCTTCGATGCTGCCCGGCAGATCGTAGTGGATGACGAAGCGGATGTTCGGTTTGTCGATGCCCAGGCCGAAGGCGTTGGTCGCCACGACGACCTTGACCTCTTCGCTCATGAAGTGGTTGTGGACGCGGTCGCGCTCGGCTTTCTGCAGCTTGCTATGGTAGACGTCGGCCTGGATCCCCAGCTCCTCCCGCAGGTACTCCGATACCGCGTACGTGTTCTTGATCGTCGCAGTGTAGATGATCCCCAATGCACCCTGCAGCGGACCGCTGAAGCGCGCACGCAGAATGCGCAGTTTGTCCTCGTCACTCAAAGTGCGCTCAACTTGGTACACGAGGTTAGGCCGGTCGAAGCCGCGCACGATGGCTTTGGCGTTTGGGATGCCGAGCTGATTGATGATGTCTTCCCGAACCGCCGGCGTCGCGGTGGCGGTGAGAGCTAAGACCGTCGGGTGCCCGAGTGCGGCAATGACCCGCCCCAAGTTCAAGTACGCCGGGCGGAAGTCGTGCCCCCATTGCGAGATGCAGTGCGCTTCATCGACGACGAACAGCGGAATGTGCAGCCGCTTGAGCAGGTCGACGAAGCTTTCGTCTTCCAGGCGCTCGGGCGTGACGTAGATGAGCTTAAGGCCGCCCTGGGCGATACGCTGCAGGTGCTCGGCCTCTTCTTCGTCGCTCAAGGTGCTGTTGAGCGCAACGCTGCCGCGAATGCCGGCCTCGGCCAGCATGTCGAGCTGGTCCTTCATCAGGGCAATGAGCGGGGACACGACAACGGTCGTGCCCGGCAGCAAGAGCGCGGGCAGCTGGTAGCACAGCGACTTGCCGGCGCCGGTGGCCAAAATCGCCAGCGTATCCTTGCCGGCCAGCACGCGGCGAATCACCTCTTCCTGACCCGGATAGAAGTGCTTGTAGCCGAAGTAGCGCCGCAAGGCGTCGTGGAGGTCGATGTCGGTTGACATGACGCGTGAAGCTCCGAACCTTCCTGTTCGTCGGGTGTGACTGCGCCCTAGATGAGTAATGACAGCAGGCCGCTGGCTTTTACGGGCCGGGCCGGCTGGACGAGGGGTACATCGGTTGGGTGCCGGTACTAGTGTAGTACCCGAGAGTTCGACGCGCAAAACCGGTTTCACCTACGTCGCCCGCGACTGCGGCCGCATCCGCCTGCGACGCGCGCCGCCGTGCCTGTGCCGCGTATAGGAAGGGGCCGTCGGGCGCCCGAAAGCAGGCAACGTGTCCCCCGTCATGTCCGGCGGTACGAGCCTGACGCTGTATCGCAAGCACCGTCCGATGGCGTTTGACGAGCTTGTCGGACAGCCGGCCGTCGTTACGGGCCTGCAGGCGGCAGTCGCAGGCGGCCGCGTGGCCCATGCCTACCTCTTCGCGGGCCCGCGCGGCACTGGAAAGACCTCGGCCGCCCGCATCCTTGCCAAATGCCTCAACTGCCTGCAAGGCGGCCCGCGCCCCGATCCGTGCGGCGCCTGCGAAGCCTGCCTGGCCATAGCTGCGGGGACGGCCTTCGACGTCGTGGAGATTGACGCGGCCAGCAACCGCGGCATCAACGAAATCCGGGAGCTGCGCGAGCGGGTAAAGTACGCGCCGGCTCAATTCCGGACCAAGGTGTACATCGTGGACGAAGTCCACATGCTGACGACCGAGGCGTTCAACGCCCTGCTCAAGACGCTCGAGGAGCCGCCCGACAACGTCGTCTTCGTCCTGGCCACGACCGAACCGGCCAAGGTGCCGCAAACCATCCTCTCACGCTGCCAGCGCTACGAATTTCACCGCCTCGGACCGGGCGACATCGAGCGCCGGCTCACCGAGGTGGCGCGGCGCGAGGGCGTAACGCTGGCTCCGGGTGCGGCTGTTCGGATTGCCTTTCTGGCGGATGGGGCGCTGCGTGACGCGCTTGTGCTCCTGGAACAAGCGCGCGGCTTTGCGGGCGACGGCGTCATCGACGAGGCGGTGCTCGATGCGGCCTTTGGCGAGCCGGTCGCGGATGTCGTCGAAAAGGCAGCCGAGGCCGTCGCACAGGGCGATGCGCGGCGCGTCCTGGAGGCGGTGGCTGCGGCTGTGACGCGCGGTGCGGATCCCGCCTGGATGGCGAGGGAGTTGTTGCGCTGGTTCCGTCTGGCGCTCGTCGCACAGGTGAGCCCCGAGCTGCTGCAAGCGGAAGCTGCCCCTGAAACGGCAAGGCGGGTTGAGGCGTTGGCCGGGCGCATGCCAAGAACGCGCATCCTCGCAGTTTTGCGAAATCTCTCCGAGGCGATTGCCCAGCGCTATTCGGCCCAGCCCCGGATCGATCTCGAGTTGGCATTGCTGCGGGTCGTCATGCCGGCCGACGAGTTGAGCCTGGCGGCTCTCTCCGACCGTCTGCGTGCCGTCGAGGAACGCTTGGAGGTTGCGCCGTCGGCGGGCCGCGCGGCAGGTCCGCACGACGCAGGCGGACCGTCTCAGGCCCGTGGGGGCGGCTCTTCCGGGGCCGGTGGTGGTGCGGGCGGCGGGGCTGGCAGGGGTGCGACCAGGAGTAGCGGCGGTGGGATCGGCAAAGGGAGTGCGGGCTCGGGCACGGGGGCACCAGCCACCGGCGATCACCGCATTCCGGCGGTGCCGGAAACGCGCAGACCGTCACCGGGAAGGAGGCCGGCCGGTACCGGTGGACCCGGACGTTCCCGGGCGCGCACGACGCCGGATGCGTCTGTCCAGGGTAATGCCGTCAGTGTCTGGGCGGATGACTGTGAGGGTATGCGCGCCACAGGGGCGAGTGCACCACCCGCGGTGGACCCTGTTGCAGCGCAGGCGGACAATGCGGCGCAGGCGGATGAGAGCGAAATGCAGCCTCAAGCCGGTGCGCCGGAGAGTTTGACTCTTGCCAAGCTGACGGCTTTATGGCCTCAGGTGAAGAGCGCGGTCAAAGAGCGCTCCAAGCCCTGCTACGGTCACTTGGAGAACGCGACGATCGTCGATGCGGGGTCGGGCCGCGTCACACTGGGCTTGGGCAACAAGTTCAATCGCGATCTGTTGGCCGAACCGGCCATGCTTGACATCGTCGCCGAGGCGATCCGGGAGGTTGCCGGCATCCCGGTGGCGGTGGAGTGCATCGTCACGGCAGCGCGGCAGGCCCAGCCGGCGGCCGCGGCACCGATGCCTGATTCCGGGGCATTCGCTCTGGCCGAAGCCGTGCTTGGAACCGAGCTGCTGTGATCACGAAAGCGCAGCACGATTGATGAACCCAAACATCCTGCGCCAGGCCCGCAAGCTTCAGGAGCAGCTGGCAAAGATTCAAGAAGAGCTCGGCAAGGAGACGGTCACCGGTAGCGCGGGAGCGGGGGCGGTCGAGGTGACCTTGACCGGTCACGGGTCTTTTGCCGGCATCAAGATTGCGGCGCAGGCCGTCGATCCCGCCGACCTCGAGACGCTCGAAGACCTCATCGGCATTGCGTTTAAGGATGCTCAGACCAAGGTGGCGGAGCTTTCGGCGGCACGGATGGGTCCGCTGGCCGGCGGTCTTGGATTGCCCGGGCTGTAGGGCGAGCGTCGGCGGGTGTGGAGTACCTGGCGGGTCCGCTCTCGGCATTGATCGGCGAGTTGGAAAAGCTGCCCACCATCGGGCCGAAGACCGCGGCCCGGCTGGCGTTCTACATACTGTCGGCTCCGGCGGAGGAAGCTCAGGCGTTGTGCCGGGCCATCTTGGATGTAAAGGACAAGGTCCGCTTCTGCAGCCGCTGCTTCTCGTTGACGGAAGACGATCCGTGCGCGATCTGCCGTGATCCGCGGCGCGACGGTTCGAAGTTGTGCGTCGTGGCGGAGGCCAAAGACGTCTACGCCATCGAGAGGACGGCCAGTTTTCGCGGCCGCTACCACGTCCTGGGCGGGCTGATTTCCCCCATGGAGGGCGTCGGCGTGGATAAGCTGCACATTGCCGAGCTCGTGCAGCGCGTGCCTGCCGAAGGCATCCAGGAAGTCATCGTTGCAACCAATCCCAACGCCGAGGGAGAGTCCACCGCCCTCTACGTGGCGCGCATCCTCGCGCCCCTTGCGGTGACCGTCACGCGGCTGGCGTATGGTTTGCCTATCGGAGGAGAACTCGACTACGCCGACGAGGTGACGCTTAGCCGCGCACTGGAGGGCCGCCGCCCGCTCTCGTAGCCGTCAGAATCAAATCCTGTGCCCGTAGCCCGTAGCGGCCGCGCTTGCGCGGCCGCTACCGAAGCTGCGAGGTTAGAGTTTGAGGTGACCCGTAACCGCCAGTAAAATCAACACGACAAGAATCAAAATGAGTGCGTCCATCGTTCGGACCTCCTTCGCTGGGCTGACCCGGCCGGGTTTGGGTTACCGATGTCTGACCCGGCTGGGCACCTTAGCCTCCGTCGTCCTCATCCCCAGCATGCGGATTGCCACGTCCCTTTTCCCATCCTCGGTGCAGGCCGCGACCGTGCCATTGCGTCTCCCACGGATAACGCCACAGAAACCCCCGTGCCTCAGGCTCGCAGCGGTCCTCGTCACCCTCGAAGTCACAGGGACGCCGGCCGTCATTGCTGAGATAGACGACGACCCCGTTTGGGAAGATGACCCGCCCGTCGATAAGCACTCTTCCGCCGTCAGCCGTCACGCCCACCACCGTTACACCGCCCTCATGCCTGTACTGGTTATACAGGATCAGCGCAGCGGTCGTGGCAACGGCGCCTAAGATGATGTTGCGTGTCGAGATTTGACCGGCCGTTGCCGGCGTGGCGGGCACAGGAGTCTGAAGTATCATCATGGCCGCCAAACCCAGCGCGGCCAGCGCGGGTGCGTGACGGCCTTGCAGCAGGCGTGAAAGCATGGCGAAACACCTCCCGTGTGCGGCCCCTACAGTATCGATAACGGCTAACCCGGACGGGTTGTCGCGGCTGTCCCGTTTTGTGTGAGCCGGATTACGTCCCGGGGCGTGGTGAGCGCCCGCCGAGGCCATGTAGCGGCCGCGCTTGCGCGGCCGAGAGCATGTGCCGCGTTGGGAATCGCGTAGCGGCCGCGCTTGCGCGGCCGCTAGAACCACCCTTGGGAGGATACGCTCGAAAAGGCATGACGTTCTCCCGGTCGCGCAAGCGCGACCGCTATGCTACGCAGGGCGACGGTCGGGGGAAGCCGACCGCTACGAACCAAGATGTAGCCCTCTTTCGGTCGAGCAAGCGCGACCACTACGCTACGCAGGCGAGCAAGCGCGACCACTACGCGATTACGTGACCGGTTTCTCCGCGTAGCCCTCGTAGATCAGGCCCAAAATGACCTCAAACGATTCCTGAGACAGATTCTTGGCCGCCGTCATGTCCACGATGCTCTTGCCAGTCGCGCGCTGCTCGTTGATGACGGTGCTGACGGGCACCTTTTCCTCCGCCGCCAGCCACGAGGCCGCCGCAACGTCACCCGCCGACAGACCTAGGCGCACGGTTTCCTCGTAACTTGGCGGCGTAACGCCCAGGCGCCGTTGCAACACGCGCGCCAGCGTGGCGTAGCGCGGTTGGCTGACGCCCACGCCGAGCAGGGTGATCTGGCTGACGAGTTGGCGGCCCTGCGCATTGAAGTAGTAGGATTGCGCCACCTCGGCGGCCGCGGCCGCCTGATCCAACGCCTGCTCGGCCTTAACGGCCAAAGGTTTCAGATCTTGCGCCGTACGCGGGGAGATGTCGCCGCCGAAGTCCAGCTGGGCGCGGTCCAGTTCGCGGAAGTAATCGTCCAGCGCCGGCAACGCCTGCCAGGCCAAAGCGATCGCGCCGCGCGACGCGTTGACACCTGTGATCAGCTCGTTCTCCGAGGTCGTCATCTGGTTCAAGATGTCGGGATAGAAGGGTAGGAGCTCGCGGTCGGTCGGCGTCATCGAGGACCGCCGCAGGGGCGCCTGCATCTCGTTGAGCAGGCTGATGTCATCTTTCAGAAGGTCGGGCGAGTTCTCGATGTACGCCTCGGCCTTGTCCTCAACGATGTTGATGTCCTTGGCTATGTGATCGAGGTCGAAAGTCACACCCTCCAGACGGCTGCCGGGCTGAATGTCGATCTGGCTGAAGTTCGGCACCTCGTACAACAGGTTGTTCAACCGGTCGTTGAAGCGGTGCAGGTCGTCTTTCGCCAGCTTAAGGTGGTCGTCCAAAGACGCCTGGGTCTGCTTGGTACCGGCCAGCAGATTCGTGATGCCGGTGCGCAGCGGCGTCAAGTTGGGATCCAAGATTCGGGACCCGATGCCCTCGGCTTGGGGCAGGAGGGAGAGCTCTCGGCGCACGGCATCGGCCGCCGCGGCAGTCGCCGGCGCCCGCTCGACGCGCGCCAACGCCTGCTGGCCTTCCTGGAAATCACCGAGCGCGATGTCGACCTGGCCGATGTGGAGCAGCGCCAGCTGGTTGTTGGGATCCTGAGCGAGCACTTCGCTAAGCTTGTAGCGTGCGTAGGCGTAGCGGCCTTCATCTTCGTCATGCAGGGCCTCCGCCAAAAGGTCGGCGGTCGTCCGCTTGGCCAGTTCGGGATAGCCCTCCAGATGCGCGATGCGGTCCGGCGTCGGCGGGTGATCTTCGAAGTACTTGTTGAGCAAGTCGTTTTGACCGCCGACTTCCTGTTCGCCCAGGCGCTTCATGAACGACACCATGGCGTCCGGGTCGTAGCCGGCCCGCGTCATGAGCAAGAGGCCGTACTGGTCGGCTTGGAGCTCGTCCACGCGCGACATCTTTTCCAGGGACAGGTCGCCCAAGAGCCCGCCGAAGCGCCACACGAAGGGCGAGAAAATGGAGAGCACGCCGAGCAGAACGTTGAGCACCTGGGCCTTGGCGTTGAGCGTGATCTGGTTGCGCCGCTCAACGTGGCCGATTTCGTGTCCCAGCACGCCGGCCAGCTCGTCGTCCGAGTTGACGAAGTTCAGCAGGCCGTAGTTGACGTACACGAAGCCGCCGGGCAAGGAGAACGCATTGACGTCGTTGGTGTCGATGATCTTGAAGGTGTAGTTGATGTCCGGCCGGGCGCGATACTGCGCCAGGGACGAACCGATCGAGGTCACCCAATTGTTGAGGATGGGATCGGTGAGGATCGGGTTTTGCCGGTCAACCTGCTGGGCCGCCTCCTGGCCCATGCGAATTTCGGTAGCGGTCGACACAGCCGCGGCCGGCGGCGGCAGGCTGGCGCAGAGCAAACTGAGCAGCACGGCGAGAGCGATGCTGCGGCGGGTTAGCTTCTTCATGACGGGTCTCCCGGGCGCCCTGAGCGCGCTCCCTGCGGCGGGGAGCCTTGGCGAGGGGATGATGGGTGGAGTTTTGCGACGCCCTGCGGGCGGGTCCCTGCGCCTTTTTGGATGCCGGCCAACACTTTTCCGTGCACAGCGCGTCCACAAGCTATTCGCCGTGCGTCCACAAGGGAAACCGGCACCGCCCGCAAAGGCGCTGCCAGCAAGAGGACTCCGTGCAAATCAAGGGTACCAAATCCGGCCTGCTGCTGCATCTCCACGAGCGGCCGCTGACGCCGATTATCGGCAAGCTCCGCGAGCGGTTGGGGGCACTGCCCAATTTCTACCGCGGCGGCCGGGCGGTGCTCATGCTGGGCGAGCAACCGCTCGACGCGGCCGAACTCGAGGGTATCATCGCGACCTTAGAAGAGTTTGGGATCACGGCCGACGGCGCCGTGTGCGATGCGCCGGAGGTCGAGCAGACAGCCCGGGCGGCGGGCCTGCGCATCACGGCAGGCTCGGTGGCTGCCGCGCCTCGGGTGCAGGACGACCGAACCGATCCGGCTGCCGTTCGCAAAGCCCGCCACGAGGGGAGCGACGCGGCCGCCAGGGCGGCTGCCCGCGAGGTGTCGTCTGGCCAGCCGGGGACTGTTTCGGGTGCAGCCCGCACCGCCGCGCAGACTTGCTACTATAAGGGGACCCTGCGCTCGGGCCAGAGCCTGTCGGCCTTCGGCAGCATCGTCGTCGTTGGCGACGTCAACCCCGGCGCGGAGCTCATCGCTGCCGGCGACATCGTCGTCTGGGGCACGTTACGCGGCGTGGCGCACGCGGGTGCCGAGGGCGACGTCAATGCGGCGGTGTACGCGCTGCGTTTGGAGCCGACGCAGTTGCGGATCGCACGGGCCATTGCGGCCGCACCCGGCGACGGCGGCACTGCTGCACGTGGCGAAGCGCCCAGCGGGCCCGAGGTGGCGCGCGTCGTGGATGGCAAAATTACCATTTCCCCCGCCCTCTCCGGGCGTGATAAAGTAAGGTCACGATGAAAGACAACGTTGTGGTCGTCACCTCGGGCAAGGGCGGCGTCGGCAAGACGACGACAACCGCCAATCTGGGTGTGGCGCTGGCCCGCCTCGGCAAGCAGGTCGTGCTGGTCGACGCGGACATCGGGCTGCGCAATTTGGACCTCGTGCTGGGCCTGGAGAAACGCATCGTGTACGACGTCGTCGACCTGGCGGAGGGGCGCTGTCAGACGCGCCAGGCTCTCATAAAAGACAAGCGCTTGCCCGGTCTTTTCCTCATGCCGGCCGCGCAGACCAAGGACAAAGATGCGGTCAGCGAAGCGCAGATGATTCAGGTCATGCAGGCTCTCAAGGCGGAGTTCGACGTCGTGCTCGTCGACTGCCCGGCCGGCATCGAACACGGCTTTCGCAATGCGGTCGCGGGGGCCGACCAAGCCGTCGTCGTCACGATGCCGGAGGTCTCGGCGATCCGGGATGCCGACCGCGTGCTCGGCATGCTGGGAACACGCCGGGCGCGGCTGGTGGTCAACCGCGTCCGCCCGGAGATGGTGCGTAGCGGGGACATGCTCGGAGTGGACGATGTGGCGGACATCCTGGGGCGCGAGGTGCTGGGGGTCGTGCCCGACGACGAGGAGATCATTGACACGACCAATCGCGGACAACCGGTCGCGCTGGATCCCTCCCGCCGGTTGGCAGCCGTCTACACTGCGATGGCGAGGCGCCTCCTCGGGGAGGAAGTCCTCCCGGTGAGTTTGCGCGAGGACGGTTTGTGGGATCGGCTGCGGCGCATCGTGGTGGGCCAGCGATGAGTGACGACGTGCAGGGGCCCGACACGCTGCTCGCGCTGCCCGCCGGGAGTGCAGATGAGCTGCAGGCAGGCGTGGCGAGTGAATCGGCCCAGGCGGGTGCTGTGGTCCGGCCGGATGTCGTTGCGGGCAACGGCGGCAGCGCGACGCAGGCGCTGACGCACCGAGCGCCGGACGGGCCGACGCCGGATGGCCCGGCCAGCCAGGCTGGGGAATCCATCGGCGTTTCGCTACCGCCACAGGATGCGCGGGGTGGCAGCCCGCCGGATGGTGCGGTTGGCCGATCTGGAGCTGAAGATGTGCAACGCACCTCGCCGCAGCATGTGGCGGGTGACGCGGGGGGCGAGGGTGCGGCGCCGGATAGCCTCACGCACGGCACACCGCTTGCCAGTCCGCCCATCCAAGAGCCTCAGGGTAAAGACGGCAAAGAAGAAGCCTCGACGGCGGCAACCGCAGCGGCCCGCGTACAGGCACGCAGCGCGGAGAGCCCAGGCCGACGCCCGGCGCGCACCCCGGCAGCGGCGGTGAAAGGGCGTGCATTCGTCGTGACGTCAGGTAAGGGCGGGGTTGGGAAGACGACCGTGACGGCCAACGTCGGCGCCGCACTCGCGGATGCCGGCAAGCGGGTGGCAGTCGTTGACGCCGATGTCGGCTTGCGCAACCTGGACGTCGTCATGGGGTTGGAAAACCGGGTTCGCCTGCACTCCCTCGACGTGCTGGAGGGTGTCTGCACGCTCGAGGAAGCGCTGGTTCGCGACCGTGGGCGCAAGTCGCTCATGCTCTTGCCGGCGGCGCAAAACCGCGACAAGGACGAAATCGATCAAGACGACATGGTGGACCTCGTCGACGAGCTGCGCGAGAAGTTCGACCTCGTCCTCATCGATTGTCCGGCGGGCATCGAACGCGGCTTTCGCAACGCGGTGGCCGGTGCGCAGGAAGCGATCATCGTGACGACACCCGAGGTATCCGCGGTGCGCGATGCCGACCGCGTGGCCGGCCTCCTGCCGTCCGACATGCCGGCGCGCCTCATCATCAATCGGGTGCGTCCACACCTGGTCAAGAAAGGCACGATGATGAGCGTGGAAGACGTTTTGGATATTCTACGGCTCGATCTGCTGGGCGTCGTTCCCGACGATCGCGACGTCATCGTGGCGACCAATCGCGGCAATCCGGTCATCGATGTGCCGGGGTCGCCGACCGGTCAGGCCCTGCGCGACGTCGCCGCCCGTCTCTTGGGAGAAGATGTGCCCATGCGCGATCCGAGCAAGAAGACGACGTGGTTGACCGCGCTCAAAGCGAGTTTGACCTTTTCCCGTCCGTCCGGGCCGAAAGGATAGAGCATGCTGGACTTTTTGACCAGATTCTTCCGCCGCGAAGAGTCGAGCCGAGACCAAGCCAAGGAGCGCCTGCGCCTCGTCTTGCTGTCCGATCGGATTTCCCTGGCTCCCCAGACGTTTGATGCGATGAAGCACGAGATGCTGGGTGTCGTCCAGCGCTACCTGGACATCGACGAGCGCGGTTTAGACGTGCACTTCGAGACCGCGGAACGGCACTTTGCGCTGCTAGCTACCATCCCGGTGGTCAATATCAAATCCAGCGAGCAGATCGAAGCTGAGCGCCAGCGCTTGGCGGTTGGCGGCAACGGCACGCGGCCGGTCGGGGGCACGGTGCGCCGCAGGCGGAGACGGCGGCGGGCACGCGCAGCCGGCACGGCGGAGAACAACGCCACGTCTCCCGAATCGCACGAGACCCCCGAGGGCACGCCCGAAGGCACGTAGGATATTCGCCCAATACGTGTCTGGTAGCGACCGCGCTTGCGCGGTCGACGGAACCTCGCCCCATACGGACGCCAACAGACGTCACCTGTTACGTTCTCTCGGCCGCGTAAACGCGGCCGCTACAGACATTAGGACGGAGGCCGCGTAGAGGCGGCCGCTGCCCTCGCGCTGCGACGGCTGGTTGTCGAATGGTCGGATCCCGATCAAGCCGCCATGCAACTGGTGGATCAGGCCGAGCAGGGGCTGCCTGCGGATCAGGTCCTGCGGTCGGCGGCCGCCCTGTCGGCTGTTCGCATCGAGGACGTGCGGGAGGCGTTTCGGCGGTGGATCCGCCCGTCCGGTTTCGTGGGCGTCATATTCAGCCCGATCATCGTCAAGTAGATTGTTCTGAGGACTGGGGCGGCAGGTCGTAGCGCAGGGTGCCCTCCGCTGTCAGGCGCACGCCCGGCGTCGGGCGGTGCGGCTGGAGAGAACCGTCGTGCATGAGGTGAAAGACGCGCGCGCCGTGCACGAGTGTGGCGGCGTCGGCAATGAGCCGGCGATGGCAGCGCCACCACAAGGTTTCCGAGCACATGATGGCAGCCGGTATGCGCGCCGCCTCGCGCAGCAGGTCAGTCAGGGCTTTGCCGAACGCCGGATTTTCCATGTAGTCGGCATATGCCCGGAACGAGGCGTGCCGCAAGGCGACGTTGGGACTATCCGGCCGGCCTTTGCGAAAGCCGCCCAGGGCGGGTTCCCACCGGTAAGCGCAGGCGGCTTTCTCGGGCACCCAATGTTCCATGCGCTCGCGCCAGACATGGGGCAGGCGCCGGCTTTTGGGAACCGTGCGGACGTCGACCAAAAGCCGGATGCCCGCACCGCGGATGAGGGCCGCGAGTTCGTCCTCGGTTTTCGTGCCGTGTCCGAACGTCAGGAGCGTGACGGGCGAGGACGACCGGTGCGATGACTGCACGTACCGGGTGTATCAGATCACAGGGCAGACGATGCGGGCGACACCAATGCGCTGTCGTGTGTGGCCGGCGCAGGCGCCGTGCGTTTGGGGTGCGAACCGTTTGCTTCGATGTGAGGGAGGGCTTGCCATGTTAAAGGTCACGCCGCTGGTATTCTTTCTTTACATCGGCTTCGCATCTACGGTCTTTCCGGCGCTGGCGGCGCAGAAAGACTCTGCCGTTGTGCCCAAAGGCTCGGGAGCCAGGATGTGCGTCTTGATGCCGGCCGACTTTCGCGCCGTCAAGTTGAACGTCTCCGCTCCGTCGGCGCACGTGGATGACAACGGCCGGAGCGTCTACTGTGTGTACGGGACGCATGTGGGGGCTTCGGGGGGCGTCGAGCTCGATGTCTTTTACCCCGCCGGGGATACGCCCCAAGAAGTCGGTCAAACGTTCAAAACGACCCTGGAGTCGGATCCCAGCGCGCAGTACCAGCCGGAAGGAGTACCGTGGGCTGAGGCATCGTTTGTCGCATTGGACATCCGTGAACGAGGGCAACCGCCGTTTGCGGCCAATGCGGTTATGCGGAAGGACCTCGTCTTCTCCATTTCGCTGCCGATGTCGCACGTGGCCCGCGCGCAGTTGCTGCAATTGAGCGGCATCGTGATCAAGCGCCTGCAGGGAGTTGGCCCGTAGCGGTCGCCCTTGGGCGACCGATAGAACGTCGCATCTCGGGGGCCTCGTTGAACGTTGCGTGCGGGGAGATTACGCGTGGCGGTACGTTCTCGCGGTCGCGCAAGCGCGACCGCTAC
>CADDZI010000043.1 GCA_902812405.1 bacterium
CGCATTTTGGCTATCTACGAAGGCACGAACGAGATTCAGCGGCTCATTATCGCCGAAGAATTATTACGCGGCTGATCCGGGAAGGGCCGTGGTTCGCAGGCTGGGCGCTCGTTGCGTAGCGGCCGGACTTGCCGCGGCCGAGAGAAGGTTAGCGGTTGGCCTGCGTGCCCCGGGCGTCCAAGGCGAGGGGTTCCGTCGGTCGCGCAAGCGCGACCGCTACGCGAGAGTCTCTACGCGAGAGTCTCCCAGTACGTTACGTTCCGTCGGTCGCGCAAGCGCGACCGCTACGACGGGGCTACTTGGGGACGACTCCCGTCACCGCGACGAGCGCGCCAATGATGGACACCGCAAAGATCACCAAAAACACGGTGACGACCATGCGAAACAGACGCTCGCGCTGACGCTTCGTCAGCCGCCGCATGCCGAAACTCCAGGACCCGCTCTTGCGTGCCGGCCGCTGGGGTTTGCCCGCCGGGCGTCCTTTGGGCGAGGGAGCAACGCTGCTTTTCACGCTTTCCTCTTTGGTTTACTGGCCGGCTTCGCCCACAGCCGCTCGAGGTTGTAAAACTCCCGGGCCGCCGGCGTGAAGACGTGGACGATGACCGGACCGTAGTCAACCAATATCCAATTGCCGTCGTTATACCCTTCCGTCCGGATGGGCGCCCCGTAGAGGTCTTCCGACGCTTCCACGACCGCGTCCGCCACGGCGCGGGCCTGAATGACTGAGCGTCCCGTCGCGATGACGAAGTAGTCCGCGAAGTTGGCCCGCCCCCGGATGTCCAGGACGGTCACCTGCTCCGCCTTCTTCTCAATCGCCGCCTCGCGGCAACGCTGGGTCAAATCGTTAATCTGACGATCGGTCAGCGTGCGCACCTGGTCGCGCGTGCTGGCAATCCCATCGCGCGCGAGCATCGGGATGGCTGCCCGCGGGACGCGCTGCGTCCGACTTCCGGGACGGCGTTGACGCTTTGGTTGGCGTTTAGGAGAGCTCTTCATGACCATCCGGGCGGCCATTCTTCAGACGGCGATACAAAGCCAGCGTCGCAGGATCCGGGGTAAGACCTCGGCTGTTCAAGTAGCGCAAGGATGCCTCCAGACACGCTGTCATTCCCTCCTCAAGCGAGCGTTCCGCGGCCGCTGCCGCCGCCTCACGCTCGGCAAATGTACGCGACGGCTCGATGCTGTCGGCGATGTACACAATCTTCGCCAGGTCGGACATGCCCTCAACCGGTATCGTGTGGCGCTCGATCGCCTCCAGAATGTGCGGATCGGTCACGCCGAACTCGTGCTGCGCGCGGTGCGCACCGACGCGGGCGTGCAGCAGGATGGGGGCGGTCGCCTCGGCCGCCGACACCCCGAGTCCATGCTCTCGAGCATAGTCGAGCAACTGCTGCGGCGACCACGAGCGCGAGATGTCGTGGAGCAAACCGGCGACCCGCGCAGCCGCAGTCGAGCAGCCATAGCGGCGCGCCAGCCGTTCGGCCGTCCGGGCCACACCCAGGACGTGGCGATAGCGATCGCGCGGCAGCGAGGAGCGGACGGCGGCGCACAGCCGATGCAGGTCGGATGCCCCGCCTATCGGCTGGGCCGCAGACGGTGAGGAACTGCTCAGCAAAGGCCCTCTTTCAAGGCTTTCAGGCGATTCTGGTAAATCTCGCCTTTGAGATTGCCGGCCCACATGACGAGAGCATTTTCGTCGTTGTCCGAGTAGTATCCGCGGCGCGTGCTGACCACCGTAAAACCGTACTTCTTGTAGAGGTTTTGCGCCGCGATGTTGGATTCGCGCACCTCGAGCGTAATCCAGCGCGCACCGCGTGCGATCGCCTCCTCGATGAGGTGGACCAACATCTGCTCGCCAAAGTGCTTGCGCTGGTGTTCGGGCGCGACGGCCACCGTCGTGATGTGGGCATCCTCCAAGATGACCCACAAGCCGCCGTAGGCCACCGGTTGATCGTCGATCCGCCCGACAAAGTAGTGGGCGAGCTTGTTGTCGGTCAGCTCGTTCTGGAAGGCGTTGCGCGGCCAGGGTGTCGTGAAACACTGCGCTTCGATCCGCAAGACGTCGGGGATGTCCTCCAGCGTCATGGGGCTGATGTCGAGGTGCCGCGGCGGGGCCTTCATCGCGCACAGAGTTCGCGCTTCAAAACTACCTGCCCCCTGCCCGGACCCGATGCCGTTCTTCCCATTGCAGCACGGCCCGAGGACGCTGGCCGTAGTCGATTGCCACATCGGCCCACGCGCAGGATGCCCCGGATTCGTGCACACACCGCGCGAGGCGGGCGACTCGCAGGGCGGCACGCGCAGGGTCGTGCCCAGAAAAGTCCGGCCCCCACATGCGCGGGGTGCCGACCTGTCGTGCCGCCTCCTCGACGGCGTGGCGGGGACCCGCCAGGTACAGCGGTGCTTCCTGTTCCGCCGCTACCACGCGGGCGTAGTAGTAACCCGGCTTGCCGCGGGCGACGGAAATCCGAGGATAGGTGGCTGCTTCTTCGACGGCGTCGTAGGTCGAAATGCCCACCAGCGCAAGCGAGCGAGCCTGAACCAGACTGCGCGCAAACGCTACGCCAATGCGCAAGCCGGTGAACGAACCCGGACCCGTGCAGACGCCGACGAGCGTCACGTCGTCCAGGCTGCAATCAACCGCGGTCAGGACTTGCCGCACGCACGGCAAGAGCGACTCCAATGCACCTGCGCCGTCCGAGGCGGCGACTGTGGCTTCGCGCTCGCCACGCACCGCGGCCGCCGCCACGCCATCCGCCGTGTACAAGCCCAGGACGCAGCCGGACAGCGCAAGGCCGTCGTTCATGCTGTAGTCATCCCGGCAGCTTCACTGCGCCGGTGGGGAGCCGCGAGCCTTTCCAGCAGTGCTTGCGACGCTGGCCCGCTTGCCTGGATCGTCGCCCGGCGGCCCGGCGGGGCGACCTCGAGGACGATGCGCAGCGCATCCGCCGGGAGCTCGTGCGGGGCCCGGTCCGCCCATTCGACAAGCGTCACGGCGCTGCGTTCGAAGTACTGTGCGAGATCCAAGTCTGCGACCTGGGCCGGATCGTCCAAGCGATACAGGTCAAGGTGCCAGATGCGCAGACGCCCCCCATCGTAGCGGTGGGCGAGAACGAAGGTCGGACTGCGCGCCGGAGCGGCCCCCATGGCTCGTGCACAACCGTCCACCAGGGTCGTCTTGCCGGCGCCCAGCGGCCCCACCAAACAAATGGCATCACCGGGTTCGGCCGCAGCCGCCAGCTGCGCCCCGAGAGCGCGGGTCGCCTCCGGACCGTCCAGCGTGAGGTGAAGAACCTGCGCGCTATCCATCGCCGCACTGTCTTCGCCGGCTCGCGCGACATTTCCAGGCTCCCGAAAAGGCGCACCGCCCCGTGCGTCGAGACCGGCTTTTGCGTCATGCGAATGGACACGAGCGGTTTCAGGCTCGTACGAAGGTTACCGTGGGAGGCGATGGACGAAGCGCACGTCTGCGGGCCTGCCCGGCGGGAGCGCCGCCCGGTTGCCGCGAACTTCTACCTGTTCGACGACAGGACGGAACGGAGACGGATGACAAGCCCCGTGCCGGCGCAGGCGGCCCGGCGTTTTCGAGGCCGCTCTGAGGAGACACGTTTGATTTGAGTCCAAAAGACGGCGCCCCCCGCGACGGGCGCGACGGCAAAACCAAAGGCGACATCACCTTCGAGAGTTACCTGCACGGCACGCCCTCCGAACGCGTTTTAACGGTCAACGTCGAGGAAGAAATGCGGCGCTCGTACCTCGACTACGCGATGAGCGTCATCGTGGCGCGCGCGCTGCCCGACGTGCGGGATGGTCTCAAACCCGTCCACCGGCGCATCTTGTACGCGATGTACCAGTTAGGCCTGACGCCCGACAAGCCGCACCGCAAGTGCGCCGGGACGGTCGGTGAAGTCCTCAAGAATTTTCACCCCCACGGGGACGTCTCGGTCTACGACGCGCTGGTCCGCATGGCGCAAGACTTCAGCCTGCGCTACCCGCTTATCAGCGGCCACGGCAACTTCGGCTCGGTGGACGGCGACCCGCCGGCGGCGATGCGCTACACCGAGGCCCGCCTGGCGCCGCTGGCCCTCGAGATGCTGGCCGATATCGACAAAGAGACGGTGGACTTCGTCCCCAATTATGACGCCTCCAGCCGGGAGCCGGCGCTTTTGCCGGCTCGCCTGCCCAACTTGCTCGTCAACGGCTCGTCCGGCATCGCAGTCGGGATGGCGACGAACATCCCGCCGCACAACCTCAACGAGATCTGCGACGCGGTCTGCGCCATCATCGACGACCGCAACCTGAAGGACAAAGATCTCCTCAAGATCGTCACTGGTCCCGACTTCCCAACCGGCGCGCTCATCTTGGGGCGGGACGGCATTCGCCAGAGCTACCTCACCGGTCGCGGCAGCATCACCCTGCGCGCTAAGCACGAGTTCGAGGAATTGCGCGGCGGGCGCCAGGCCATCATCATCACCGAGATCCCGTTCCAGGTCAACAAAGCCAAGCTGCTCGAGAGCATCGCCGAGCTCGTGACCGCCAAGCGCATCACCGGCATCGCCGACCTGCGCGACGAGAGCGACCGGCGCGGCATGCGCATCGTCATCGAGCTGCGCCGCGAGGCGCAGCCCCAAGTCATCCTCAACCAGCTCTACAAGCACACGCCCGTTCAGAGCTCGTTTGGCGTGAACAACGTGGCGCTCGTCGAAGGCCAACCCCGCACGCTGACCCTGCGTCAGCTGCTGGATGCCTACATCGAGCACCGCCGGATCGTCGTCACGCGGCGCTCGCAGTTCGAACTGCGCAAGGCCAAGGAGCGCGCGCACATCCTCGAGGGCTACCGCATCGCCCTCGACCACATCGACGCCATCATCAAGCTCATCCGCGGCTCGCAGACGACCGACGAAGCCCGCGAGGGCTTGATGAAGAAATTCAAGCTAACCGAGATCCAGGCAAACGCCATCCTCGACCTGCGCCTGCAGCGGTTGGTGGCGCTCGAGCGCCAGAAGATCGAAGAGGAGTACGTCACCCTCCTCAAGACAATCGCCGGCCTGGAGGAGCTGCTGCGCAGCGAGCGGCGCATCTACGCCGTCGTGCGCGACGAGGTCGTGGCGCTCAAGAAGAAATTCGGCGACGCGCGGCGCACGCAGATCGTCGAGGCCGAGGGCGAACTCGACGTCGAGGACCTCATCGCCGACACGAACGTCGTCGTGACGGTCACCGCCGGCGGCTACATCAAGCGCGTCAATGCCGACGCCTTCCGGGCGCAAAACCGGGGCGGCCGCGGCGTCATGGCCCTGGCCCTCAAGAAGGAAGATGTCGTGCGCCACATCTTCCCGGCCACGACGCACCAGCACGTCCTCTTCTTCACCAACCGCGGGCGCGTGCTGCGACTGCGGGCGCATGAAATTCCCGACGCCTCCCGACAGGCACGCGGCACCGCGCTCGTCAACCTGCTCAACCTGCCGCCCGGGGAGACCGTTACCACCGTCCTACCGGTACGTCAGCTGGGCACCGAAGACTACCTGGTCATGGTGACCAAGCGCGGGTACATTAAGAAGACGCCCCTGAGCGAGTTCGGCAACGTGCGCCGCTCCGGCCTCATCGCGATCAGCCTTATGCCCGGCGATGAATTGTTGAGCACGGTCCTTACCGACGGCAAGGCCGAACTGTTGCTGGCGACGAGCGCCGGCTATGCCCTGCGCTTCGACGAGAAGACCGTCCGTCCGATGGGCCGCACCAGCCGCGGGGTACGGGCGGTGCGCTTGGGCCCGCGCGATACCGTCCAGGCCCTTGACATTGTCGGCAAAGACCGGCGCGAGGTTCTGCTCATCACGAGCAAGGGCTATGGCAAGCGGACGCCCATCGACCTCTACCGCAAGACCAACCGCGGCGGCAAGGGCATCAAAGCCTTCCAGCGGACGGCCAAAAACGGGGACATCGTGGACCAGCTGCTGGTCAAGCCGGATGACGAAATCATGCTCATTTCCGCCCACGGCATCGTCATTCGCATCAAGGTGTTCCAGATTCGGGAAACGGGACGCTTGGCACAGGGCGTACGCGTCATGAAGCTGGACGAAGGAGATTCCGTCATCGCCGCGGCGAATATCGGACAGCGCACCGAGGAAGCAGAACGCGTCTAAGGGCGGGGGGCGCCGGCGGCGCATCCGTCGCCCGGGTGCGCGCGGCACCTTCGCCTTTCACCCGTATGCCGCTACGTAAGGAGCATCCATGACTAACGTCGATCAGAACAACTTTCAGAACGAAGTCCTGGCGGCCGCCGAGCCGGTCCTGGTGGATTTCTGGGCACCCTGGTGCTCGCCGTGCCGCATGGTCGCACCCATCGTCGAGAAGATCGCCCAAACCTACGCCGGCCGGCTCAAGGTCGTCAAACTCAACACTGACGACAACCCGAGCTTGGCGGGCAAGTACGAGGTGAGCGGCATTCCCGCGCTCATTTTGTTTAAAGCCGGGGAGCCGGTTGACCGCATCGTCGGCTACGTGCCGGAGCGCCAGCTGGCAGCGATGATCGAAAAACATCTCTCGCCCGCCGCCTAGTCGCAAGCTCGCACGACATCACGCCGGCGGCCGTCCGTGGGCGACACCACATGCGGCCGGCGGTGGTCATGAGGCAGAGACAGAGACTGTGAACGCGAGGGCCACGCCACACGCCGGGCCGGTATGGCCGCCGCGGCACCTGGTCTGGCCGTCGGCAAGCCGAGTCAAGACGGCAAGCGGGGGCACGCTGTGACCAACGATCCATCCACCATGACGGCGCCGCTGCGCGACATTCCCCCGGTCCATCGATTCACGACCGACCCGGTGGTGGCGGCATATGCGCCGCTGCTCGGCCCGGGCACCGTGCGTGCCTGCGTGCAGGCGGTCTTGGAGCGCGAGCGCGAGGCACGGGCAAACGGGTGCCGGCCGCGCAGTTTCGAGCAGCTGCGCAGCGCCGTCCTGGAGGAATTGGCGCGGGCTCACAGCGCCGGCCTCCTGCGCGTCATCAACGGAACGGGGGTCCTTGTCCATACGAACTTCGGCCGCGCGCCCCTGGCGGCGGCCGCCCTGCGCGAAGCGACCAAGATGGGCACCGGGTACACAAACCTGGAGTACGATCTCGTGGCTGGCGCACGTGGCAACCGCTACGATCGGGTCGCGGCGCAACTATGCGAACTTTCGGGCGCCGAGGCCGCGCTGGTCGTCAATAATTGTGCGGCCGCCGTGCTGCTCGTGCTGGATACGTTCGCGCGCGACCGCGAGGTCGTCGTCAGCCGCGGCGAGTTGATCGAAATCGGCGGCGGTTTCCGGCTACCCGACGTCCTGGCCAAGAGCGGGGCGCGCCTGGTTGAGGTCGGAACGACGAACAAAACCTACCTGCACGACTACCGCAACGCCTGGACCGAGCGCACGGCAATCTTCATGCGCAGCCATCCCAGCAATTACCGGGTGGTGGGTTTCACGGCCGCCGTCGCCACCAAAGACCTCGCGGCCTTAGCACACGAACTGCACGTGCTGGCATTTGAAGACCTCGGGTCCGGAGCGTTGGTGGATCTGGCTGCGTTTGGTCTGGAACACGAGCCGACCGTCGCCGAGGAAGTGGCCGCCGGAATGGACGTCGTGGCCGTGTCCGGCGACAAGATGCTGGGCGGTCCACAGTGCGGCATCCTCTGCGGGCGGCGCGAGGTCATCGATCGCCTCAAACGCAACCCGCTTTTGCGCGCTCTCCGGGTGGACAAGCTGACGTTGGCCGCTTTGTCGGCGACGCTGCGCCTGTACTTGGAACCCGGCCGGCTGGGTGATATCCCGCTGTATGCGATGCTGGGTACGCCGGTTGCAGCCTTGCGCGAACGCGCCGCCCGCATCTGCGCCACGCTGGCGGGGGCGGAAAGCCGGTGCGGCCTGAGATGCGAGCCGTGCGACTCGGAGGCGACGACCGGCGGGGGCACGCTGCCTCTATCGCACATTCCCTCGGCGGGCATCGCCGTGCGGGCGGCAGCCTTGTCCCCGGACGAGCTGGCCCGCCGGCTGCGCAACCGGCGGCCGCCGCTTGTGTGCCGGGTGGAGGAGGCCCACATCATCATTGACTTGCGCACGGTGCTGCCCGAGGAAGACGCGCAGGTTGCCGCCGCGTTGCATACCGTGACGGCCGACACCGGAGGCGACGCCGCGTAGCGGATCCTTCGGCGCGCCTCCGGAGATCGGACGACACGATGCACATCATCGGTACGGCTGGACACGTTGATCACGGGAAGAGTTCTCTCGTCCTGGCGCTGACCGGGTGCAATCCCGACCGCTTAATTGAAGAACAGCGCCGCGGCATGACGCTGGATTTGGGGTTCGCCCCGCTGCGCTTCCCGGACGGCGTGGAGGCGGGGATCATCGACGTGCCCGGACACGAGCGTTTCCTGCACAACATGCTGGCCGGTGCCGCGGGGATGGAGTTGCTGCTGCTCGTCGTGGCCGCCACCGAAGGGCCGCGTCCGCAGACGATCGAGCACCTGCACATCGTGAACTTCCTCAATGCCTCGCGGGCGTTGATCGTCCTCACGAAAATGGACCTCGTCGGCCCCGAGGAGATCGCCATCGCGGCTGATTTGGTGCGGGACGTCTGCCGGGGCACAGTCGCCGAGGACGCTCCGATCTTCGCCGTCTCTTGCACAACCGGCGAGGGCATCCCGCAGCTGAAGGCGGCGATTCACGACGCGCTGGCGGCCTTGCCCCCGCGGCCGGCGGATGCCCCGGCATTCTTGCCGATTGACCGCGTCTTTGCGGTGGCCGGCCATGGGACCGTCGTCACGGGCACGCTGATGCAAGGCCGGGTTCGGGTGGGCGACACGCTGGCGCTACAACCCTCCGGGTTGCCGGCACGCATTAAGGGATTGCAGATCTTCAATCGCCCGGTGCGGGAAGCAACAGGTGGTTCGCGGGTTGCGGTCAACATTGCGGGGCTCGAAGTATCTCAGGTGGCGCGCGGAGAGGCGCTTGTCTCACCGCGCGAGTTCGCACCAAGCCGCGAGCTGAGCGTCGAGTTCACCCCGCTGCCCGAGGCAGCCGGCGCCTTGCAGTCGCGCATGCCGGTCCGGGTGCACATCGGTTCCGCGGAGATCTTGGGGCGCATGCGCCTGGCCGGTGCGCCCGCTGCGAATGGTCCGCAGCCGGCGCGTCTCGTGCTGCGCCAGCCGGCGGTCTTCTATCCCGGCATGCGGATCATCATCCGGCGCATGAGTCCCAAAGATGTGCTCGGCGGGGGTAAGGTTGTCGCGGAGGGAGTGGCGCTGGGCGCGCGCGACGCCGCGGCGCCAGATGGGACTGCGCGTGCGCTCGTGCACGATGGCGCAGCGCACGACCCAGGCGAATTTGCCGGCGCGCCTCCCGCAACAGCCGCCATCCTGGATGTGTTGGAGCGCAGCCATCTTCGGCCGCTGACTGTCGAGCAAACGGCAGCCCGGGCCAACGTGGCGGTGGGGCTTGCGGAAGCCGCCTTAGCCTGGCTCGCCGGCAACGCACGCGTCGTGCGTCTTGCCAAGCCTGTCGAGTATCTGGCGCAGGGCGCGGCGGAGCAGGCCTTCCAACGAGCCCGGCTCTTCTTGGGCGACCTGCACGCTCGGGCACCCTGGCGGCTGGGCGCAACGGCCGCCGAACTGGCCGCTGCGTTGGACCTGCGCGAGGAACTGGTCAAGCGCTTGTTGACCGCCTGGCACGACGACGGGCGTCTCGGCTTGCGCGTGCGCTTCTGGCACCTGCCCGAATTTTCTCCCGCGCTAACAAAAGAGCAGCGTGCGTTCTTCGAGCAGCGGACGGCGGTGGCGCGTGAGGCTCCCTACGTGCCCCGTCCGTATGGTGAGCTTGAGCGGGCGGCTGTGGCTGCCGGGCCTGAGATGCGCGAAGCGCTCGAGTCCCTGCTGACGCAGGGCGTTCTCGTTCGCGTCGGCGAGGACGTGTATCGCCGCTCGCAGATCGAGGCCGCGCGGACGGCGCTTCAGACGTATCTGCAGTCGCATGGCACCGCGACGATGGCGCAACTGCGCGACGTCTTAGGGACCTCGCGCAAATACGCATTGCCCCTCATGGAGTACTTTGACAGCTTGGGTTTTACCGTCCGCGACGGCGAGTTGCGCCGGTTGCGCGACCCTCAGGTACGCCGCTAGCGGGCTTTTTTGGTGTGGTAGCGGTCGGCTTTAGCCGACCGTCGCGCCTGCGCGACCGACGGAACCTAACCTCACGCGCATCGCCGGAGGGCCTTGGGTGCTTCACGTCGCAAGTGCAGGCATGGCCTTGTTGGCGTTCGTCGGGCACTGGCTTGCCGCATCGGCGGCCATGCTGTGGCAGGTTCTGTGGTCCCTTTTGGCCGGCTTCATCCTGTCGGCGATGATCCAAGCCTATGTCCCCAAGGGCGGCTTGCGTGCGCTCCTGGGGCGCACAGGCATCCGGGAAATCGCGACAGCGGCGGCACTCGGGGCCGCCAGTTCCTCCTGCAGTTACGCGGCGGCCGCGACGGCCCGCTCGCTGTTTTTGCGCGGAGCGGATTTCACCGTTGCGATGGTCTTCATGTTCGCGTCGACGAACCTGGTCATCGAACTGGGGCTCGCACTCTGGAGACTCATGGGTTGGCCGTTTGTGCTCGCGGAGTGGCTGGGCGGCATACTCCTCATCGCGGTTTTCGTGGTCTTGGCTCGGATCTTTCTCCCTGCTCGGGTCACGGATGCTGCACGCACCAACGCCGTAGGAGACGAAGACGCCGGCTGCCCTCACCACGGACATGGCGGGTCGCACGAGGCTGCGCCAACCGATCACCCAGCCAAGGAAGGCGACGCACACCGGCACGACAACGATCACGGAGACCACCATCACCACGATCATGGCGACATGGTAGCCCCGGGCACGACCCTGTGGGAGAAGCTGCGCTCGCGGACCGGCTGGACGTACGTCTCGCACTATTTCCGCATGGACGTTTCCATGCTGCGCGACGACCTCGTCTTGGGGTTTCTCATCGCCGGCTTTTTGGCCGTCGTCATTCCCCCGTCATGGTGGCGGCATCTGTTTGCAGTCGGCCTTCCTGGTCCGGCGCGCGCCATCGAGAATGCACTCGTCGGTCCTCTTGTGGCGGTACTCAGTTTCGTGTGCTCGATCGGCAACGTGCCGTTGGCCGCCGTGTTGTGGAACTCAGGCAGCACGTTCGGCGGCGTCGTCGCATTCCTGTACGCCGATCTTATCGTGATCCCGCTTCTCGACGTCTACCGTAAGTACTACGGGTGGGCATTGGCTGCGCGCATGGCTGCGGTGTTCTACGCTTCCATGGTGGTGGCCGGTCTTCTGGTCGAGATGATCTTCGCCGCCCTGCACGCCATCCCGCAGCCAAGCGGCGCATTCCTGGCTCGCTTGGAAAGCGTCCGCTTCGACGCGACGACGGTGCTCAACATCCTGTTCATCGCGGCGGCGCTGGCTCTCGCCTGGGTAGGACAAACTCCCGCTTCTCGCAAGCACGCAGCAACCGTGCACACCGCATGACGCCCGCCTAGCATGGGCGTCATCCTGGGGCTCATCGCCGGCGTCACGTACGGGGCCGCCGATTTTCTGGGTGGCATCGCAAGTCGTCGCTCATCCGTCTTTGCCGTCGTCGTCGGCTCCCAGGCGCTCGGTCTCTTTGTGCTGCTGGCCGTCATGGCGGCGCTGCCGGCCGCCCATCCGGCGCGGTCGGACGTCGTTGACGGCGCACTCGCGGGCATCACGGGCGCAGTGGGCATTTCGCTCTTGTACCGCGGGCTGGCTGTCGGACGTATGAGCCTCGTCTCACCCGTCACGGCGCTCATCGGCGCAATCATTCCTTTTGGAGTCGGCATGGCATTGCACGAGCACCCCGCGCCCGCCGCCCTGGCCGGCGTCGCACTGGCACTTGTCGCCATCCCCCTCGTATCGAGCGGTGGCGCGGCGCCCGGCGAAGCCAACCCTGGTTCTGCAGCGCTGCACGAGCACGACCTGCCGCCGGCACCCCCACCGGCGCCAGCCGGCGCGTCTTGGCGCTGGCGTCTGCAACCGGGCCTGGGTGAGGCATTGCTGTCGGGGATCGGCGTGGGACTCTTCTACGTCTTCTTGGGCCGCACGCACGCGCAGTCAGGAATGTGGCCGCTGGCTGTCTCGCGCCTTGTCTCTTCGACGTCGCTGGCTGCCGCCGCACTGGTCGCCCGGCGGTCTCTTCTCCCCCAGCCGCAAGGATGGGTGCCGATCGTCGGCGCAGGCGTGTTGGACATGAGCGGCAACGCCTGCTATCTCGTGGCAACACGGCATGGTTTGCTCGCGCTGGTTGCCGTGCTGGCATCACTGTATCCGGCCAGCACGGTCGTCTTGGCGCGCTTTGTGCTGCACGAACGTCTGTCCCGAGTGCAGTCCGCCGGCGTCGCGTGCGCCTTGCTTGCGGTGGCCCTCATTGCCGGAGGTTCGTAACGACATCATGCATGACGAGCATCGCACGCGCAGCGTCACCTGGCAGGATCCGGCGCGTGCTGCGGGCGCAGCTCGCACGATGAGCGGGTTGCAACGGCTGCAGGCCGTCATGCGCGGCGACCTGCCGGCCTCGCCTTTGGCGCTCTTGCTTGGCCTGCGGTTGGTGTCGGTCGAACGCGGGCGCGTCATCTTTGAGGCTGACGTCGCTGAGTACCACTACAATCTGGGCGGTGTCGCGCACGGCGGTCTCGCGTGCGCGATCATGGATTCGGCGCTGGGCTGTGCAGTGACGTCATTGCTGCCAGCCGGCCAAAGCTGCGCCACGTCAGACCTCCACGTGCGCTTTCTGCGCCCTCTCACGGTGGCGCTGGGGACTGTGCGCTGCGAGGCGGACGTTTTGCACCTGGGGCGCACGCTGGCTGCGGCCGAAGCCCGCCTCACGGACAGCGCGGGCCGGTTATGCGCCCACGCCACCGCGGCCTGTGTACTCCAACGCGAGGCGGACGCCTGAGAAACACGAGAGATTCAAGAGGGAAGCCGGCCCCAAACGGTAACCTTCCCGAGCCATGAACCCCACGCTGGTGCAATTGCTGTGTGGGCTCGCCGTTGGGATTTCGCTGGGTATCACCGGCGGCGGCGGTTCCATCATCACGGTACCACTTTTGGTATACATCGTCCACCAGCACGTGCATGCCGCGATCCCGACCTCGCTCGTCATCGTCGGAGCAACCGCCTTTGCCGGCTACCTGCGTCGACTGGATACCGCGCGGACGATGGACGGCATCATCGTCGGCTTGGTCGGCGTGGTGGGCGCAGTTCCCGGCCGCCTGGCCGCCGGCTTCTTCTCCGGACGCACGCTGCTGCTGCTCTTTGCGCTCCTCATGATCGTCGCCGCAGTCTTCATGTACGCCTCGCGCACATACGAGCCCAAGCCCGGCACGAAACCCCACTGGGCGATGGTCGGCCTGGTCGGCATCGGCATCGGATTCCTCACCGGCTTCTTGGGTGTCGGCGGCGGGTTCCTCATCGTGCCCGGCTTGGTTTTGCTTTTGGGGCTGCCGATGCGCGAGGCCATTCCCACCTCGTTGCTCGTCATCGCCCTCAATTGCGCTTCCGGCCTCCTTGGGCCCGTGGTTGTGGGTCACGGGGGTGCAGCCGTCGGTGCCATTGACTGGCATGTCGCGCTCGTGTTCGTCATAGGGGGCATCGCCGGGGCGGCCGCGGGCAGCGCCGTCGTGGGTCGTCTTCATCAAAAAGCCCTTAAGCATGTTTTCGCCGTCTTCGTCTTCGCCGTGGGCGTGTTCGTCGCCGGCAGCGCCACGGGAGTCATCCCGGTCAGCGTTAAATAGAGGTCTCGTCAAAAGCGTCCTCGACATGTGTCCCTCAGCATCGCCTGGAGATCTGGAGATAAAGAGCTCATGAACGAGCCCGGCAGGCCCGCCTCTGCACCGGTCGACTACACGCCCGCTCAAGCCCGCGACGAGGTGGCTCGCGGTGCGCTCTTGGTGGACGTTCGGGAAAAGGAAGAATGGGATGCCGGCCACATGCCGGGGGCCGTCCACATCCCCCTGGGCGAAATCCCGGACCGTCTGGGCGAACTGCCTCGCGACCGCTCGATCATCCTCACGTGCCGCTCCGGCAATCGCAGCGGCAAGGTGAAGGACTACCTCATGGACGAGCACGGCTACCAGAACGTCCACAACTTGTTGGGGGGCATCTTGGCGTGGAAAGCGCAAGGCCTGCCGGTCGAGACGTGAAGAGAATCGCTGCCCCGTGGGGCCTGCGCCCCAGCACTTTCATTGGATGGAGCCGCGGTGCAGAGCTGGGTCGCTCACCGTGCAGACAAGTGCTGCTGTTCGGCCAGGGCGGCCGGTCGCTGCCAGACGCCGTCGAGAAGCGGAGGGTAGTGTGATGATAGGTCGCTGGCGCGCTGCCTGGGCGGCACTGGTTCTGGGTTACCTGTGCGCGGCTGCCGTCGCATGTGCCGGAGGCCTCAAAACGGGCTCTACGCCGGCTGGAACCGAGACGCTGTCGGTAGCCGCGGGTGCCGATCAAGCGGCCGTTGATGCCCGCGCGACATTTCCCCCGGGGCCGCAAGGCGCCCTCATCGCAGAGGGGTATCGCCTCATAACCCAAACCTCGACGCTTCTGCCCCGCAACGTGACGGCGCGCATGTCTTGTGCTGCCTGTCATACCAATGCGGGCCGCGTACCGCACGCCGGTTCCTTCTTGGGCCTGTATGCTCTGTTTCCCCAGTGGAACAAACGAGCACACCGCTTCATCGCCTTGCAAGATCGGATCGCCGAATGCTTTCTGTACAGCATGAACGGCACGCCGCCCGCCTACTCTAGTCGTGAGATGATCGCGATGACGGCCTACATTGCCTGGCTCTCCCGGGGTGCACCCGTGGGCGTCGGCTTCCCCGGTCAGGAACCAGTGCGGATTGCGGCCGGACCGCCCAACGTCGCGGACGGCGCACGTTTGTATACCCAACGTTGCGCGGAGTGCCATGGAGCAGACGGCAATGGCGTGGGGTTGACGTACCCGCCTTTGTGGGGCCCCCAATCCTTCAACGATAAGGCGGGCATGGCGCATCTGACCCGCATGGCGCCTTTTGTGCGCGTGGCAATGCCGCTCAATGCACCGGGTTCGCTGACCGACCAGCAGGCGCTTGATGTCGCGGCTTTCGTGCTCACACATAGTCGTCCGCATTTTCGCGCTAACCGGTTGATAGCGTTTCCCCCGCAGCCCGCATCGTTTTTCTAACAACATCGAAGGGGTGCTGCCGGTCGCGCAAGCGCGACCGCTACACGCATTCATCCCAGTCACGACGGGCGCTAGGTGGGTTTGGTCGGCTGAGGCGTGTCCACGTAGTCCTCGTAGACCAGCCCCTCTGCAATCTCCATCGATTCGCCGAGAAGATGGCGCGTCAGTGCCTCGTCTTCGCACGATGTTCCGG
>CADDZI010000044.1 GCA_902812405.1 bacterium
GCCCATCGCTCCGCCCGCGCCCTTGCCGGCTCAGGTGGCCTCGGCAGCCCTCGACGCGCGCAATGGTGCCGCGCCGGCGCGCACCTCGGGTGCGGGTTTGCGTCACATGTCCGACATTGCGTTTCCCATTGACGAGGACGACGATGTTGTGCCGCCCGCACTCGCAGCAGGCCGCCCGAGTGCGCGCCCGGCGGCAACGCCGGCTCGGCCCACCGGGCGCAAGGAGATGTCCGGCGGCGGCCGCCGGCGCCGTCAGCGCGACCGGGGAGAGCCGCCACCACTTGTCGTGGGCGGTGAGGGCGAGATCGACTACGACGACGGCGACGATCTTGAACTTGCGCCGCCTGCCGAGGCAAGCCATAGCGTCGAGCGTGCGACGGAACCGGCAGGCACAGCGCCCGCCCGCAAGCGTCGCCGCCGGCGCGGCCGGGGTCAACGGCGTCTTGCAGAAACGGGAGCCGACGCTGTGCCGCCTTCGCACGTTGCCGGCCGGGAGGAAGACGAAGATGATGAAGAAACGCAGATCGCCCGGGGCGAGGAACCGGCAGGCGACGACTTCGATGAGGTCGAGGACGATACGGACTTGGGAGCCGTGGTGGACCCGCGCCAACGCTCGGGTGCTCCGGTCGGCGAAGCCAAGCGCTTTGGTCCGATCCGCCAGCTGTATGGCCGTCCCATCGTTCCCCCGTCGCACGATCGTGAGGAGGGGCATCAAGGGTCGCAGCGGCCCCAGCAACCCGCGGCGCGCCAGCGCCAAACGCCCCCGCCGGTGCGCGACCGCCGGCTCAGCGACGAAGACGATCTGGATGTCGTCGTCCGTCCGGCGGGCCCGGGGAAGGCGCGCGTCGAGCCGGTGAGTCGATCGCCGGCGCGGCAGAGGTCCGCCGAGGTACCGGCTCGGCGCGAAGGACACATTGGCCGAGGCGATCGACTCGATCGTCGCGGTGGACCCGCGGATCGCGAGCGTGAACGACGTCGTCCGGAGCGCGCAGGCGGGGCGCGCCCTTCGGTCAAGCGCGAAGGACCCGCGGTCCGTCAGCTCTATCCGCCTCCCGACGTGACGCTGGAGACGGCCGAGGGTGTCGATGCGCACGATGAGGCGCCGTCTGCACCTAAGCCCGGCTTCGGCCGCCAGCCGCGCGGGCCGCTGATGCGCCCGCCGGACGCTGCGCCGGTGCCCAAAGGCAAGGTGCGCCAGCTGTACCCGCCGCCGGAAGAAGAGGAAGTCGAGGAAACCCGGGAGGGCCATGAAACTCGGGAAGCCGAGGATGCGCGGAGTGAGGCAGCTGTGCAGGTCCAGACCGCGACGCCCGCCCACGACGGCGGCGGTCAGCAGATTGACGCCGCGCCCGAACCGGATAGCGATTTGCCAGCGGACGTCGGATTTGCGGTCGAGGTGGATTCTTCGCTCTTCGTCAGTGACGCGCGCGAGTTGGAGGAACGCCGCCGCCGTGCGCGCGAGCGTGCCGAAGCGCGCCGCCGGGCACAGGAGCTGGAAGCCTCGCTGAACGCACAGGGCGAGCCGGGCGGCTCACAGGCCGCCGAATTGTCGAATGGGGAAAATGACGAGTGGCCTGTATTCTGACGTATAACGGCAAGACGCCGCGCATCGGCAAGGGGGCGTTCATCGCCCCCACGGCCTGCCTCATCGGCGATGTGGAAATCGGCGACGGAGCCAGCGTGTGGTTCGGGGCGGTGCTGAGGGGTGATGAGGCGGCGATTTTCATCGGCGCCGAAACGTCGGTTCAGGACAACGCGGTCATCCACGTGTACGAAGGGCACGACACGGTCATCGAGGATCGCGTCACGATTGGTCACGGTGCCATCTTGGAGGCTTGCCACATCAAGCGCGGGGCGCTCATCGGCATGAATGCCGTTGTCCTGGAGCGCGCGGTGGTCGGCGAGAGGTCGCTCGTAGCTGCCGGCTCGGTCGTTCTGGAAGGGCAGATAATTCCCGACGGCATGCTGGCCGCCGGTGTGCCCGCCAAGGTCAAACGTCCCCTCGAGGGGCGCTCCAAGGAGTGGCTCGACGTCAGCGCAGATGCCTACGTGAGGCTCAGCAACGCGTACCGCAGCCAGGGTATCGGCATCCCCGAAGTACCTGAAAAAGTATAACCTCACTCCTTCCCCTATCGTGGCCCACGCCCGGTCTTCATCTGACGATGGTCCGTAGCGGCCGCGCGTGCGCGACCTGCGGGACGGTGTGTGCGTGTGTAGCGGCCGCGCTTGCGCGGCCGTGAGAACCTCGCGCCTTGTAGACTCCGCGGTACTGTCGCGCCGCGCCGGGGTTCTCGAGACGGGGCGTCTGAACGCGCGCGAAGCAACGGAGGGCGAGAGCGCGCGTGAAGTGGAGCGGCGATCTTTTGCGGGAAGCAAAAGACGACGCGTCCCCGGACGTGGACCCGGCGCAAGCGACGTCACGGCAGGCATGTGTGAGACGAAGATTCTCTTCGGTCGCGCAAGCGCGACCGCTTCCATGAGGCTTTACGGTTGCGCAAGCGCGACGGTCGGCCAAGGCCGACCGCTACGAGTTATGGCTTTTGGCGAAGCAGGTGTTCTGCGGTGCGCAGATCCGACAAGCGGTCAACGTTGACCGCCAGCTCCGGATAAGGGCACAAAATGCCACGGCAGACGAGACCGGTCAACTCATTCGCCCGGCGTTCCACGTGACTGATGCTCAGCCGCCCAAGAAGAGCCCCCAGGACCAGGCGCGGTGAGAAGAGAGCCGCCAAGCGGGCTGGTGATTTGCGTGCAGCCATGAAGGCCTGCAACGTTGTGTGGATTGCCGCCGCCGCCCCGACGCGCAGCACGCTCACCCCGCTGCCGCAAAACGTCCCCTCCCGGAGACGGACCCACGTATGGCGGACGCCGGAAAAACGGGCCTCGTGTGCTCTGCGTTCGACGAAGCCATACCCGATATCGCAGGGCGTCCGCGCGGCCAGCGCAGCAAAGCCGTCGATTGCCGCCGGGCTGATGAGGGGCAGATCCGTCGCGCAGACCAGCACGCGTTCGGCGTCGCCAAGCCCGGCCATGCCGGCGAGGAGGCTCGTCACCGCATCCGGCCCCGGTGCAATCCGGGCGTCGCACAGTCCGGCCGCGTCGGGCAGAGCCGCGAACGCGTCGCGCGGCGTCACGCACCGGATCGAGGCGACGGCTCGCGCCGCTCGCAGCGCTCGCAGGACACGCACCAGCATCACCTCACCGGCCACCGGAAGATACGCCTTGTTGACGGCGCGGTAGCCGGCTCGCCGAAAGTCCGCTTCGAGCTCACCGCCCGCCAAGGCCACGACTGTGAACCCGCTCACGGCTGCAGCTCGGTGACGCCGGCCCACTCGCCGGGACCCAGGGTCAACCGTGCGCGGGCCGCGTCTGCCTCCGGCAGCGTCGCAAAGAAACCCGCCACGCAGGATCCGCTGCCGCACAAAAGCGTGGCTGCCGCACCCGCTTCGCGCAGCCGCCGGTGCGCTTCCGCCACGGCCGGTAGCTTGGGCGAGATGACGGCGTCGAAATCGTTGTGCAGCAACCGCATCGTTGCCTGAAAATCGTGATCGGCGAGCGCACGGCATATGGTCCGCGCACGCTGCATGGTCTGGGCACCCAACGGGTGAGGAACCGCCGCCTCATCCAGCCACTGGTAGGCGCGTGACGTGATGCTGTCGATGGCGGGCTTGAGCAGAACGACTCCCCAAGGCGGCGCGGCACACGGATACGGGGTGACGGAGTCTCCGGTGCCGCTGACGATGGCCAACCTTCCGCACAGAACCGCCGGGACGTCGGACCCGCATGCCGCGGCAGCTTTGACCAAAGCCGCTTCGCTGATGGAGTGCCCCTGGAGTCTCAGGATGCGTGCCAGACCGCGCAAGGCAGCCGCCGCGTCGGCACTGCCTCCGCCCAGGCCGGCAAAGACTGGAATGTGTTTGGTGACCGAGACGCGGACGGAGGGCGGCGGATCCGCCAGCTGTCGGGCCGCCCGCCAGACCAAGTTCTCGCGCTCATCAATACCCGGTAGGTCCATGACGACGCAAAAACGGTCCTGCGCCGGCTCGAAGGTCAGCTCGTCGTGTACGGCAAGCGGAACGATAACCGAAAGCACGTCGTGGAGATGATTCGTGCGCGGGCCAACTTCCAAACGAAGGTTAACCTTGGCCCGGGCTTTCAGCACGAAGGGTTCAAAGGGAGCGCGTTGTGCTTTCACGAGCAGCTGGGCCGTCCGAGCCTTCGGCGCGGGTCACCTGCTGCCCGGGCTGCGGCGTTTGGCGATGCAACCGTCATGGGGGCGGGCTGGTACCAGGTGGTTTGGCTTCCCGGAGCGTCACCCGGAGCGTCATCCGTTGGCGGATAGGACCAGTAATGGCAGGACGAAGGCGGCCAAGCCGGCCGCCTGCCGGGCAACCGCCAAGTCCGCAGTGCTCGCCCGGCCACGGTGTGGGAATGGGCGGGTGCGTTGGCCACCCCCGGATGCCGATAACCCCGATAGTCCATACCGGCGTCCTCCCTGCGGGGTGACCCCAGGCCGTGGACGAAAGAGAGAGGGTGGCTCTGCCCTCCCAAGGAGTAAGGCAACTCGTGCATACAATGCCCGCTCGCGAACAGCAAAAGGCGCCCGACCTTGATTCGCTGCTGCGGCAGATGCTGGCCATCGGCGCCTCCGACCTCCACCTCAAGGCCGCCGCGCCGCCCATGGCCCGCGCGCACGGGGTCCTCAAGCCCCTGACGGAGCGCCCCTTGTCCCTGCCGGAGTGCGAAAATCTCATTTTTTCGTCGATGACCCACGCGCAGCAGCAAGAGTTCATGGAGCGCAAGGAGCTTGACTACGCCTACGGGCTCCACGGCCACGGCCGCTTTCGTGTCAACGCCTACTTCCAACGCGGCACGGTCAGTGCGGCCTTCCGTTCGGTGCGGCTCGACATCCCCACCTTTGAAGAGCTGCGCCTGCCACCCTCGCTGCGGACTCTGTGCGAGCACCGGGACGGCATCGTGCTGCTCACCGGCGCCACCGGCACCGGCAAGTCAACGACCTTGGCCTGCATGATCGACTACATCAACTCGACGCAGCGCCGGCACATCGTGACGATCGAAGACCCCATCGAGTACATCCACGTCGACAAGCTGTCGATCATCTCGCAGCGTGAAGTCGGCATCGACACCGAATCCTTTACGGTGGCGCTCAAGCAAGCTCTGCGTCAGGACCCGGACGTCATCCTCATCGGCGAGATGCGCGATCCCGAAACGATCATCACGGCGCTGACCGCGGCCGAGACCGGACACTTGGTGCTGTCCACGCTCCACACTCAGAACACGACCCAGGCCTTGGAACGCATCATGGATGCCCTGCCCGAAGCCAATCGCAAAATGTTCATGGTGCAGCTGGCCACGAGCTTGCGGGGCATCGTCTCGCAGCGGCTGTTGACCCGGTTGGACGGCTCGGGCCTCGTGCCCGCGGTCGAGGTGCTCATTGCGACGCCGACCATCAAGAGTTTGGTGATGGAAGGCAAGTTCAGCGAGATGTACCAGTACATTGCCAATGGGCGTTTCGACGGAATGCAGACCTTCACGCAGTCGCTCATCGATCTGTACCAGAGCGGCCTTGTCACCGAGAAGGAGGCTTACTCGAAAGCCGACAGGCCGACCGAGTTCCGTCTGGCCATCGAAGGCCATATCACAAGCGGCGCCGACATGAACGAGATGGGAACCTATTAATCAATGCCGGCGTCGCCGCAGGCTCGCCCGGGGTGGTACACGCCCGATTTTTCGCCATCCACGATCGTCGTCGGCGCCTTCGTCATCGTCTTCTCGGTCGTCGCGGGCCGTTACACGGGCGCGCTCGTCATGAACCGGGAGGCAGCACGCTACGGGCCCCCGCCGGTCGCCGGTGCGGCGGCCCAGGTCCATGCCGGCGCCGCCCGCGAGGTGCGTCAGCCGCACGCGGTGCACCCGGCGCCAACCTAAGCCCGGCACATCCCGCATCGGCGGGCTCCGCTCTCCGCATCGGCAAGCCGCGGCTCGCCGTGGCGGCGGCCGGATGGCCAAAAGACGCCGCCTGGTGCGCAAAAACGCGTGCCCGGGGGTACACAGGGGCGCCCCGGTCTGTTAGCATAGAAGCACAAGAGGTGTCATGGTGAAACAGAGAGGTACCGACAAGGTTAAGCGCGGTCTCGCGCAGATGCTCAAGGGCGGCGTCATCATGGATGTCACGACGCCCGAACAGGCGATCATCGCCCAAGAGGCGGGAGCGGTCGCGGTCATGGCGCTGGAACGCGTGCCGGCCGACATCCGCAAGGAAGGCGGCGTGGCGCGCATGGCGGCCATCGAGGTCATCCAACGCATCATGGATGCGGTGACCATCCCGGTCATGGCCAAAGCCCGCATCGGCCACTTCGTGGAAGCCCAGGTCTTGGAAGCGCTGGGTATCGACTTCATCGACGAAAGTGAAGTCCTTACGCCGGCCGACGAGTGCTACCACATCGACAAGCGTCCCTTTACCGTCCCCTTCGTCTGCGGGGCGCGCAATCTGGGCGAAGCCTTGCGCCGCATCGCCGAAGGCGCGGCAATGATTCGCACCAAGGGCGAAGCCGGCTCGGGCAACATCGTCGAAGCGATTCGCCACCTGCGCGCCGTCAATGACGACTTGCGCCGGCTGGCGGTGTTGCCTGAAGAAGAATTGGTTAGCACAGCGCGCGACTTGGGCGCACCGGTCGAGCTCGTGCGTGACGTTGCGGCGCACGGCAAGCTGCCGGTCGTCATGTTCGTCGCGGGCGGTATTGCGACGCCCGCGGATGCAGCGCTGTGCATGCAGCTGGGAGCCGAGGGTGTCTTCGTCGGATCGGGTATCTTCAAGAGCGCCAATCCGGCCAAGACGGCCAAAGCGATCGTCGAGGCGACCCATTACTTCGACGATCCCAAGGTCATCTTGGAGGTCAGCAAGGAACTCGGCGCACCGATGCCCGGCCTCGAGATCAGCCAGATTCCCAAAGAGCAGCTTCTTGCCGGCCGCGGCTGGTAAGCGCGGCCTGCCGGCATGACGAAGACAGTGAAGACAGTCAAGACGCCGCCGTCTGCGCCCGCGGAGGGCGCCGTGACGAGTAGCCTGCGCGTCGGCGTGCTGGCGCTGCAGGGCGACGTGGAAGAACACATCGCCGCGCTGCGCGCCTGCAAGGCGCAACCCATCCCCGTCAAGACGGTCGACGACGTGCGCGCCGTCGACGGCCTCATCCTGCCCGGCGGTGAATCGACGACGGTCGGAAATCTGCTCGAGCGTTTCAAACTTGCCAAACCGATCGTCGAGCGCGCGCATGCCGGGATGCCGGTCTGGGGGACCTGCATGGGCATGATCGTTATGGCCGAGCGCGTCACGGGCTCGAAGCAGCCGACGCTGGGTCTGCTGCACATCGAAGTCAAGCGCAACGCGTTTGGGCGGCAGATCGAAAGCAGCGAGCAGCCGCTGGAGATCGAGGGCTTGGACGGCAAGCCGTTTCCGGGTATCTTCATCCGGGCACCTTGGATCGAGGCCGCGTGGGGCGGGGCGCACATTCTGGCCTACGTCGACGGCAAGGGCGTCATGGTGTGGCAGAACAACCTGCTCGGGACGTCATTCCATCCGGAACTCACCGACGACCTCAGGCTGCACAAGTACTTCCTGCAGATGGTGAGCGCAGCCGCCAAACGCTGAGGGCGAAGGGTCCGCCGGCCGGTGGGGGCGGCCGCCCGCCTTGAGGGGTGCGACGCCGCCGCGCGGCGCAGAGCGCCTGGGGCTGGGCCGGCCGCACAGGCAGGGGTGACGCCCCCCGCGTGCTTAAAACAAGCCCGGGGTAACCGCACGCATCATGGCCAGCGACACCAACATTCACACCTCTCCGGGCGCGGCGAAAGGCGGCGTTCCGCCGATGCGCGACCTGGCCTTCAGTATGCTGGCCCTGTTGGTCGATGCGGCGGCAACCCAGCTGCGTGTTACGACGCCGGGTTTGGCGACGGCGGCCGAAAGTGCTCCGGCAGACGGTCCGGTGGACATGCGGGAGGCGCGGGCTGCGATTGATGCCGCAAACGCTCTCCTGGCGGCGGTGCGGGACGTCCTCGACATGGATGCCCTGCGGGCCTTTGAGGGCATGCTGACGCAGCTGCAGATCGAGTACGTGCGCCACGCAGGACGCGGCTCATGACCGACGTCCTGGTCCTCAACGCGACCTACGAAGCGCTCAACGTCACCTCGCTGCAGCGTGCCGTCAAGCTCGTCTTTGCGGGCAAGGCGGAGGTGCTGCACCATCACGACCGGCCGCTGCGCTCGGCGACCATCGAGATGCGGATGCCGTCGATCATCCGCATGCTGTACTACATCCGCCGGCCGCGGCAGAAGGTGGCGCTGACCAAGAAGAACGTGCTCTTGCGCGACGACTACACGTGCCAGTACTGCGGGCGCAAGGGTGAGGGTCAGATGACGGTCGACCACGTCATTCCCAAGTCGTCGGGCGGGCCGTCGACGTGGGAGAACCTGGTGTGCGCCTGCCTCATCTGCAACAACCGCAAGAACAACCGCTCGCCGCAGGATGCGAATATGACGCTCTTGCGCAAGCCGCGTACCCCGAAGTACATTCCGTGGATTCAGATTAAACGTCACACCGTGCCCGGCGAGTGGTATAAGTTCCTGTTTCTGTACGACGTCTCGATCGAAGAGCGCATCGAAGCCTAGCGCCCCGTCGGGAAACACCTGTTTCTCTCTTGGCCGTATCGCTGGCACTCGCATTGTCCTGTAGCGGTCGCGCTTGCGCGACCGAGAGAACGACGCGGGTCGACCGAACCTCTTTCCTGTAGCGGTCGCGCTTGCGCGACCGAGAGAACGTATCGCCTTGATGTCCCACGGTGCGGCGTTCCATCGGCCGCGCAAGCGCGGCCGCTAGGTAAAGCTCTCATCAGCCAGTGTGAGAACGACCTTTCCTACGTTGCGGTTCTCTTCAAGGTACGCGTAGGCTTGGACTGCTTGCGCGAGCGGAAACGTTCGATCGATCACGGGCCGTATGCGGCCCGTCGAAAAGTGCGGCAGGACGTCGCGCGTACAGGCGTTCAGAGCCGCCGCCTTTTCCTCCACCGTCCGCCCACGCAGTGCCGTGCCGAGGATACGCAGACGCTTGCGCACGAGTGCCGAGAGCGAGAGATTGGTCTGCCCGCCGCCCATCGTCGCCAGCACTACCAGTCGGCCACGCTCTCGCAGCAAAGCCAGGTTCCGTTCGAGGTAGGGGCCGCCGACGGAATCCAGGATGACGTCGACGCCCTCCCCGTTCGTGGCCGCCATGATGGCCTGATCAAAGTCGTCGGGGCCGGCTACGCCGGCTGCACCAAGGCTGAGGACCCGTTGTGCCTTGGCGGCACTGCGCGTCGTTCCGAAAGTTGGGCAGCCACGCAGCGATGCGACGTGCAGGGCGGCCAAACCCACACCGGACGCGATGGCGTGTACCAAGACACGCTGGCCGGCGGCCAGTTCGGCTTGCGTCACGAGCGCATCGTGAGCCGTCACGTAGGCCTCCGGAATCGCGGCCGCCTCCACATCGCTCAAACCCTCCGGGGTGGGGAGGACCAGCACAGCCGGATTTGCGACGTACTCCGCCTGCGCGCCGCCCGCGCACAGACCGAAGACGCGTTCGCCGACCCGCGGCCCTGTGGCGGTGTTCGTGCTCACGACGACACCGGCAAATTCAAGACCCGGAATATCGGCGACGACGCCGGGCGGCGGCGGATACAAGCCGCGCCGCTGTAAGAGATCGGCTCTGTTCAACCCGGCTGCCGAGACGCGGACCACGACATCTCCGGGCCCGGGCTGCGGTTCGGGTACGTCGTCAACAATCAGCCGGTCCGGGCCGGCAATGCGGACCGCTTTCATCCCATCCGTTCCCTTGCAGCGGCAAGAGAATCCGCCCACAGCGCCAAAGCAGCGCCGTGCCATGACATCCGGCGCCACGCACCCCTTGCGCCACAGTCTGCTTGCGCCATGCCGGCGCGTTTGGCAATTTCCATAATCTCGCCTCCCTCGAGCGCGGCCCACGGCCGCGCAACCACCCTGGATGCCCCCGTCCGCCCGCCCGCTGCGCAGCCTCACGCGGCGTCGGGGCGGATACCGACACACGCACGAGGGAGAGAGTGCATGCCCGCTTTGGATCAACGCCGGACACCGTACTTTGACGCGCTGCGCGACTACGTCCGCGCAGGAACCGTTCCTTTCCACACCCCGGGTCACAAGCAGGGCCGCGGCATGCATCGCCGCCTGCGCGACTTCATCGGCGACCGAGTGCTGGCCATCGATTTGACGCAGATCCGCGGCCTCGACGACCTCAACGCCCCCGAGGGGCCGATTGCCGACGCCCACGAGCTCGCCGCGGCAGCCTACGGAGCGGACTACTCCTACTTCCTCATCAACGGCTCAACCGCGGGCAACCAGGCCATGCTCATGACCGCGCTGCGGCCCGGTGACACGGTGCTCTTGCCCCGCAACAGTCACAAGTCGGCGACCAGCGCGCTCATCATGAGTGCGACGCGACCGGTGTACATGCAGCCTGAAGTGGACGAGGAGCTGCACATCGACCACTGCGTGACCCCCGAGACGGTGGAGCGCGCGCTCGACGAGCATCCGGACGCGCGGGCGGTTTTCATCACAAGCCCGACGTACTACGGTGCCACAGCCGACCTGGCGGCCATCGAGCGCATCGTCCACGCCCGCGACAAACTGCTGTTGGTGGATGAAGCCTGGGGCCCGCACCTGCACTTCCATCCCGAACTGCCGCCGTCGGCGACGTCCATTGGCGCCGATGCCTGCGTCAACTCGACGCACAAGTTGATCGGCGGGATGAGTCAGGCCTCGATGTTGCACACCTGCGGTCCACGCATCGACCAGGGGCGTCTGCGCAGCACCCTGCGTCTCTTCCAGAGCACAAGCCCGCAACTGGTGCTCTTGGCCTCGCTGGACGTCGCCCGGATGCAGATGGCGACGCAGGGTGAGCGGCTGCTCGGCCAGACGCTGGCGCTGGCCCGCGATGCACGGCGGCGCCTCAACCGCATTCCCGGCGTCTCGTGTCTGGGGCCGGAGTGCGTGGGCCGTCCGGGCGTCGCCGGCTACGACGAGACGCGCCTCGTGATCACGGTCAAAGACCTGGGGTACACGGGTTACGAGGCCGAAGCGATTCTGCGCTTGCGCTACAACGTCCAGGTCGAACTCGCCGATCTCTTTAACGTGGTGGCGCTCGTGACCATCGGCGACCGGCGCGACAGCATCGACCGTCTCGTGCGCGCCGTCCAGGCTTTGGCGCGCGAAGACCGTCCGGTTGACCTGTATGCGCCGAGCGGGATCCTGGAGCGCCGGATGGCTCAGGGAACCTACAGCTTGCCGAAAATCCCGGAGCAGGTTGTGACCCCGCGGGAGGCGTTCCTCGCCGCGCACGTCGAAGTGCCGTTTCGCAAGAGTGCAGGCAAGATTTGCGCAGAAGTGGTGACGCCCTACCCGCCCGGCATCCCGATCCTCTGTCCGGGGGAGCGAATCACGCAGCATATCATCGACTACGTGCGCCTCGAACTGAAAGCCGGCGTGCACCTGCAGGGGCCGGCCGATACCCGCTTGCGCACGATCCGCGTCCTGCAGGCATAAGCGACACCGAGGTGACGACCGTTTGAAAGAGGACCTGGCCCAGACTCAGCCGAGCGACTGGGAAATGTCCGCCCTTCTCGACATCTTTCCACCGGCCATCCGCAACGCCCTGATCCGCCTCGACAACCTCGATCAGCTCATCGAGGTCATCCTGGACTTGGGCCGGCTGCCCGAAGCGCGCTTCCCGCACGACTTCGGCTACCTGGCCGAAGCGCCGGTGACGCAAGACGACATCGCCTACGTCACGAGCCGCGTCGGCGAGTTCGGGAAAGACAACCGGGCGGGCATTGAAAAAACACTGCACCGCATTTCGTGCCTGCGCAACCGCGGCGGCAAGATCATCGGACTAACGTGCCGCGTCGGCCGGGCGGTGTACGGCACGATCGACATTATCCTCGACGTCGTGCGCTCGGGCCGCTCGCTGCTGCTGTTGGGCAAACCCGGCGTCGGGAAGACGACGATGTTGCGCGAGGTGGCGCGCGTGCTCTCCGGCGACCTGCGCAAGCGCGTCGTCATCGTCGACACGAGCAACGAGATCGCGGGCGACGGCGACGTACCGCACGCCGGCATCGGCCATGCCCGCCGCCTCCAGGTGGACGTGCCGGCCAACCAGCATGCGGTGATGATCGAGGCCGTCGAGAACCACATGCCCGAAGTCATCGTCATCGACGAGATCGGCACGGAGGCGGAGGCCCTGGCCGCCCGCACGATCGCCGAGCGCGGCGTGCAGCTCATCGGTACCGCGCATGGCATCGACCTCGACAACCTGCTCATGAACCCCACGCTGAGCGACTTGGTGGGCGGCGTGGGCGCCGTGACCCTCTCGGATGAGGAAGCCCGGCGCCGCGGCACCCGCAAGACGGTTCTCGAGCGCAAGGCCTCGCCGACCTTCGACGTCGTCATCGAAATTCAAGACCGTAACCGGCTGGCGATCCATGCACCGGTGGACGAGGTTGTGGATGCGATGTTGCGCGGCCAGCAGCCACGGCCCGAGATCCGCGTGCGCAATGCGACGGGCGGCGTCCAGGTCGTGCAGGAAGCCGAAAAGCAGACGGTACAGGTTCCGTACACACCGCCGCGCCGGACATCCTATGGCGGGCACGAGGCGGCTGCATTTGAGGCCGAGGGCGACGAGGACGGGGACGAGGTGGTGCGCATCTTTCCGTACGGCGTGAGCCGGGCCAAGATCGAACGCGCCATCAACAACCTCCGCGTGTCAGCGCTCGTCGTGCGCACCTGGGATGACGCCGACGTCGTGCTCACCCTGAAGGCGCTCGAGCGCCGCGACGCAGGCAAGCTGCGCGAGATGGCGGCCCAGAACGTGCCGATCTACGCGATCAAGACGAACACAACGGCGCAGATTCAGAACTGCCTGAAGGACCTCTACGACCTGCCGTCGCTGGATGAAGAGGAGCTCGCCCTGCGCGAGGCCGAGGAGGCGACGTATCAGGTCATGTTGCACCACAAGCCGGTGGAGTTGTCGCCGCAGTCCTCATACATCCGCCGCCTGCAGCACCAGCTGGTGGAGAAGTACAACCTGCAGTCGCGCTCGACCGGCGTTGAGCCCAACCGCCGGGTTCGGATTTTCAAGGAGGCGGCTCGATAGCGGGCGGGCTGTTCGTCACCTTCGAGGGCATCGAAGGTGCGGGCAAGTCCACCCAGGTGCGGCTGCTCCACCAGGCGGTCGAGGAGACGACGATACCGTTCGTCTTCACCCGGGAACCGGGCGGTACGCCGCTGGGCGAAAAGATCCGCGAACTGCTCATCGATCCGCTGGGTCAGATGGCGCCGCAGACCGAGGCGATGCTTGTCTGTGCATCGCGGGCTGAGCTCGTCGCCAAGGTGATCGAGCCCGCGCTTGCACAGGGGCGCCTGGTCGTCTGCGACCGCTTTTGGGACGCGACCCTCGCCTACCAAGGTTTCGGGCGCGGACTACCCATCGGGGAGCTGCAGCACAGCGTCATGTTCGCGGCGCGCCGGGTGTCTCCGCACCTGACCTTCCTGCTGGACGTGCCGTATGAGGTTGCTCGAGAACGCGTCAGCGGGCGGCGGGCGGACCGCATCGAGGGTGAGGCGGCCGCCTTCTTCGAACGAGTGGCGAACGGCTACCGCACGTTGGCCGCCGAGGAGCCCGAGCGCTTCGTCGTTCTCGACGGAACGCTGCCCGAAAACGAGCTGGCGGTCCGCATCCGCACCGAGGTTTTCACGCGCTGGCATGCCCAAACACGGTAGTCCCGAAGCTCCGACGCAGGCCACCGAGCGTCCTGTGGGCGCCCCCGGAAACGCGGGCGCCGCGATGAAGCCGTTCGTCGGACAAGACGCGGTCGTCGAGTTCTTTCGCCGCACCGGCGAAAACAATCTGGCGCACGCGTACCTTTTCTGGGGTCCGCGCGGCGTGGGGAAACGGACGTTTGCGACCTGGCTGGCGGCGCGTCTGCACTGCGAGAACCCCGGCGATTTCCCTCTGGGCATGTGTGGCCGGTGCGGACCCTGTCTGCGCAGCCTGGCCGGTTCGTCCGGCGACACCGTCGTCGTTGACGAGGAGTTCATCCGCGAGGCCGACCGGCTGGCGGGCAAAGCCCTCGAGCGCAAGACCGACGTCATCGGCATCGAGGCCTCGCGGCGCATCATCACGCTCATGCAGATGCACAGCTACGAGGGCGGCCGGCTGGTTTGCATCGTCCCCAACTTCGACTACGCGACGGGCGATCCGGCGTACAACGCGCTTCTCAAGGAGCTCGAAGAACCGTCGCCGGGGAAGTTGTTTCTGCTCACGGCTGAGCGTCCGGACAGAATTCCGGCAACGATCCGCTCGCGCACGATCGCGGTGCCGTTTGTGCCGCTGACCGACGAGCTCATCGCGCGCACCCTGCGCGAGCACTACGGCGTGGAGGCCAAGCGTGCAGACGCTGTCGCGCGCCGGGCCCAGGGCAGCCTGGGAGACGCCTTGGCGGCGCTGGAAGGCGAGGGCGGCAGTCTGTTTGAGGCCGTCCGCGAGTGGGTTGCCGGCTGCCTGCGCGAGCCGCGCCGGATTCCGCGAACGCCGGCTCTTCCAGGGGATGATCCGCGGCGGGAGACGGCCGAGGCGCTGCGCTTTGCCCGTCTCGTTGTCCGCGATGCGCTTGCAGTCGCCCTCGGGGGCTCCGCCCATGTGCTGGACCCGGAGTCGCTGCGCATCTACGAAGGCGTGGTCGCGGCAATGGGGAGCGACGTGCCGCAAAGGCTGATTCACGCGTCGCGCGCGGTGGCGGAGGCCGCCCGGTTGGCGGACGAGACGAACATTCCGCCGGCGCAGATCTTAGGCTGGCTTCAGGTGAATCTGCGCTCGGTATGAGGTTTTGCGCGGTCGAGGGAACCGAGCGCAGGTAGCGGCCGCGTGACGCGACCGATAGAACGCGACGGGTTCGCGACCCCTTTATTATCCAAAGGCGTAACGCTCTCTCGGTCGCGCAAGCGCGAC
>CADDZI010000045.1 GCA_902812405.1 bacterium
CGGATTACTTCGCCTCGGAAGCCGCCTCATAAAGTCGCCTCACTTCTGTAGCGGTCGGCCTTGGCCGACCGTCGCGCTTGCGCGACCGAGTGCCTCGAAAGCGTAGCGGTCACGCTTGCGCGACCGACGGAACGTTACCCTAGCGGTCCTCCGAAGGCGTTACACTCCATCGGCCGCGCAAGCGCGGCCGCTACGGAGTCTACCGCGGGTCCTCCGCCCTATGAGCCTTCACGGTTGCGGCGATTGACGAATTGCCAGCCGAAGCGGCCTTTGATGCACAGGTGGCCGTGGGTCACCGAACTCTCCAAGGGAGACGTCACCTTGACGATCTCCCCATCCTGCGCGCGTACCTCAAGCGCACACCCCACGCCGCAATACGGGCAGATCGTCTGAGCCGAAACCTGGCGCGACTCATCCCATGTGCCGGCCCGGCGGCGATCGAATTCCGTCTTGAACATGAGAGCCCCGGTTGGGCATACCCCGATGCAGTTGCCGCAGTACACGCACGCCGAATCAGGTAGCGGCACCGCGTACTCGGTCGCAATGTGCGCCTCAAAGCCCCGGCCTGCGACCGCGATGGCAAACGTGTTCTGCGCATCGACCCCGCAGGCTTCCACGCACTTGTAACACAGAATGCACTTGCTGTAATCGCGCACGTACAGCTCGTTGTCGATGGTCGGGGGTTGCGCGACCGTCTGAGCCCGATCGGCGTGCGGTGGATGATGGTGGCCCGCTGCGCTGTGCTCGCGCTCTCCCGTCCCCGCCGGCGGCGCCGGCGGTCCGTAGCGCGCGGGGTCGGCACCGTACCGCCGGGCGTAGTCGGCAAACTCCCGGGAGAGCGAGACGTCAACCGACGACGCCAGAAACTCCAGCACCATCTTGCGGCTGGTGCGCACGCGCGGCGAATCCGTCAGGACGCGCATGCCCTCTTCGACGCGCCGCGAGCACGCCGGCACGAGGACGCGCGAGCCCTCCACCTCGACGACGCAGACCCGGCACACGTTGACCGGCGTCAGCGTTTCCAGGTAACACAAGGTCGGGGTGTCAATGCCCGCCGTGCGACAGGCGCCCAGAATGGTTGTGCCGGGCGGCACCGACACCTCGCGCCCGTCAATCGTCAGCCTCACCGCCTCGCCGCTCATGCCGTCACCCCGAAGACGCCGGGAAACTTCGCCAGCGCCGACTCCACCGCACTCGAGGCCGTCTGACCCAAGCCGCAGATCGAGGCATCGCGCATGACCTGCCCGATCTCGCGCAGCAGCGCGCGCTCCGCATCCAGCGAGTGAAGCGGACGGCCCGCCCGCAGGCGATGAAGCAGCTCTTCCTGCCGGACGGTGCCCACCCGGCACGGAACACACTGCCCACAGGATTCGTCGCGAAAGAAAGCGGCAATGCGCAAGACGATCGCCTGGAGATCAACCGTCTCATCGATGACCAACACGACCCCCGACCCGATCGCCGCCCCGCGCTCGCGCACGGCCTCCAGGGTCAGGGGGACGTCGATTTCCGACGGCGCGAGAAAACCGCCGGCCGCGCCGCCGAGCAACACGGCCTGCAACCTCTTGCCGCCGGCGACGCCGCCCGCCAGCTCGATGAGCCGAGCCAGCGGCGTGCCGAAAGGAACTTCATACAATCCTGGCCGCGCGACGTTGCCGCTGACGCAGAACAATTTGGTTCCGGTACAGGTCGGCGTTCCGAGGCGCGCAAAATAGGCGCCGCCCCTCGTCACAATGTCCGGCACGCAGGCCAACGTTTCGACGTTATTGACGACGGTCGGCTTGCCGAATAATCCGCGCTGCGTGGGAAACGGCGGCTTGTTGCGCGGCTCACCCCGATAGCCTTCGATGGAATTGAAGAGCGCGGTTTCTTCGCCGCAGATGTAGGCGCCGGCGCCGCGGCGCACCTCGAGGTCGAAGCTGAAACCCGACCCGCGGATGTCCTCGCCCAGGTAGCCGGCAGACGCGGCCTCCTCAATCGCAGCCTGGAGGGACTGCTCCGCCAGCGGATACTCGCCGCGCACGTAGACGTACCCGTAGCGGCAACCCGCGGCATAGGCCGCGATGAGGATCCCTTCCACGATCAAAAACGGATCGAGCTCCATGAGCACGCGGTCCTTGAAGGTGCCGGGCTCGGACTCGTCGGCGTTGCACACCAAGAGATGCGGTTGCGCCGGCTCGGCGGCAACCGCTTGCCACTTGCGCCCGGTCGGGAATGCCGCGCCGCCGCGTCCGATCAATTTGGCTGCGTCTATCTCTGCGATCACCCGGGCCGGCCCAAGTTCCAGGGCCCGCAAAAAGCCTTGGAAACCGCCGCGCGTGAGGTACGCCGCCAGACAATCCGGTCCCCGGCCGCTCACTTTCAGCAGGCGCGGTGCCGGCTCGGACTTGATGGTGACCGGGTCCACAAACGGCACGCGCGACTCGTCTCGGCCACCGGCACCGACGATCGTGGCCGCCTGGTCTGCCGTCACCGGCGCAATCGGCTCGCGCCGGGCATCGCACTGCGGATCGCCGGATGCGGCATACCACAACGCGGCGGGCGCGGCATGACATAACCCCAAGCAGGGGCTTCGCATCCACGTGGCACGTCCGTCGGCGCACGGCGTTCCCGGCGGTCCGAGGCGCTTTTCGAGTTCCCCACACAGGCCAGCCGCACCGCGCGTCAGACACGCAACGTCGTCGCAGACATGGAGGATGCCCTGGGGGCGCGGCGTCGTTGCGAACAACGCATAGAAGCTCGCCACGCCGTAGGCATCCGCCGGAGGAACGGTCAGACGCTGACAAATGTAGTTGAGAGCCCCCGGGCTGATCCAGCCGACGGTATTGAAGACGCGGTGCAACGTGGGCAAAAGCAGGCGCCGCCGGGCACGTGCCCGAGCGCCCGCGACGGCTGCCGGATCGCCATCCAAAGCCGGCGGTGGGCCCAAAAACACGTCGACCGCCGCCCGCTCCAACGGACTCGGCTCGGCCTGCGTGAAGTGAAGGTCCATGCCTATCGGCTGGCTGCGGCCGCCGGTTCGGAAATTTTGTCCACGCGGATGGCGGCGGCCTTAAACTCGGCCGTGCCGGACTTGGGATCGTTTGCCTCGATCGTCAGCACGTTGGTCGCCACGTCGGCAAAGTGGAACGTCATGAAGGCCAGGCCCGGCCGCAACCCCGGGTCCACGTGGACGGGCACGACGACGCTGCCGCGCCGTGAGCTGACGCGCACCCGTTCGCCTTCGACGACACCGTAACGCTGCGCGTCCTCGGACGAGAGATCGAGTCTCTCACCGCGCCGCAAGGGCGAGGTGTATTCTCCGCTTTGCACCCCGCTATTGAAGGAATCCAGGCGCCGGCCGGTCGTCAGGCGCAACGGGTAGTCATCGGTCAGCTCGTCCACCGGCGGTTCCTGTTCGACGACGTGGAACGGCGCTCGCGGACCGCGTAGCGGGTTCTCCCACAGGCGGGCGTGGAGGAAGGTTTCGCCGGGATGCTGCTCGTCGTAGCACGGCCACTGCAAACCGCCGGATTCCTCCAACCGCCGGTACGACATGCCGGCGTGCATGGGGCTCAGGCTGCGCAGCTCGTTCCACAGCGTCTCGGCGTGCGGCGGCCCGATGTCGCAGCCCAGGCGCCGCGCGACGTCGCACACGATGGCCAAATCGTCGCGCGCTTCGCCCGGCGGCTCCAGGATCTTGCGCACGCGCTGGACGCGCCGCTCGCTGTTGGTGACCGTGCCTTCCGACTCGCACCAGCCGGCGGCAGCCGGAAAGACGACGTCCGCCAGCTGCGCCGTCTGGGTGAGAGTGACGTCCTGAACGACCAGGTGCTCGACCTTCTCGAGCAAATGCTGCGCACGGCTCCGGTCGGCCTCGGAGACGAGCGGGTTCTCCCCGATGACGTACAGCGCGCGCAGATCCCCGCGTTCGATCGCATCGAACATCTCGTTGAGGCGCCAGCCGCGTTGCGGCCGGATCGCGACTCCCCAGGCGCGCTCGAACTTGGCGCGCGCCTCGTCGTCGTCCAGCCGTTGGAAGCCGGGCAGACGGTCCGGAATCGCACCCATGTCGCCGCCGCCCTGCACGTTGTTTTGGCCGCGCAACGGGTTGAGCCCGCAGGCGTAGCGGCCGACGTGTCCGGTCAGCAGTGCCAAGTTGATGAGTGCGAAGACGTTATCCACCGCGTTGTGGTGCTCGGTGATGCCCAAGGTCCAGCAGATGATGGCCCGGTCGGTCGTCGCGTACTCGCGGGCGACGCGCACGATGGTCTCGGCCGGAACCTTCGTGATCTCGGCGGCGCGCTCGGGCGTATACGCCGCCACCGCATCGCGGTAGGCTTCGAAGCCCGTCGTCGCCCGCTCGATGAACGTTCGATGCTCCAGGCCCTCGGCAATGATGACGTGCGCCATTGCGTTGGCCAGCGCGATGTCCGTGCCGACGTCCAACCCAAGCCAGACATCCGCCCACTGTGCGCTCGAGGTGCGCCGCGGGTCGACCACGATGAGCCGCGCGCCGTTACGCACCCCTTTGAGGACGTGGTGGAAGAAGATCGGATGTGTCTCGCGTGCATTCGACCCCCACAGGATGATGAGGCCGGTCTCTTCGATCTCGCGGTACGAGTTCGTACCGCCACCGGCCCCAAACACCGCCGCCAGACCGGCGACGCTGGGCGCGTGTCAGGTGCGGTTACAACTGTCGACGTTATTGCTGCCCATGACGACCCGGGTGAACTTCTGCGTGAGGTAATTCAACTCGTTGGTCGTCTTGGAACAGCTGAACAGCCCGAAGGCTGTGTGACCGCCCACCTGTCTGGCGGCCGCGAATCCCGCAGCCGCCCGATCCAGTGCTTCGTCCCAGCTTGCCCGGCGCAGCTGGCCCCCGTCGCGCACGAGCGGGTGCTCCAGGCGCGTAAACTGAGATGGCATGCTGCTATCTTGGCAGAGCGTTCTGCTCGGCCCTGCACCGGCCGGCGGTCGCGCTTTTCGGGGCAGTCCAGCGCCCGAGAGGGCTCGTGCCAGGCCCGGCCCGCCAACCGGCCTCGCGCTTGCAAAGCCCGCCAGGCGGCTAAACAAGTGCGCTCGCCGAGCCGGTCAATAGGCAATCCGGACCACCAAACGCGCATGGGGTCAGACGAGAGCCTGGCACTCTCGCGGGGGCTGGTGCGCGCCGGCCGCGGCAACGGGAACAATACCGCCGGGGAGTGGCGCCTTTGGGTACGCCGCGCGCCCCCGAGCGGGAGCCATCAGAGCGGGCAGGCTGCTCGGTCGGCCGGGTAACGCCGCCCCACCCCCACGCCGATGACTTTTATACAAGATGGCGGTTTCCCAAATGGCGGTTTCCCAATCATGACGCCCCGGCGGGTCAATAAACGCCTCCTGCGCTTGCTTGGCCTGGTCACAGGCGACAATTCGCCGTTGCCCCACGGCATCGAGGAAGAGGAGACCCCTGCTGCACCTCCCGTCGCTTCAGCCTCGCCTGCACCGGCTGCCACGTCCGCACCGGTTCCGGCCTTGCCCGCCGAGGCGATACAAGAAGAGGCGGCGCAGGAGCCCGTGTTCGGACCGTCGCCGCCCGTGGACGACTTCGACCGCCTGCTCAAGGAGGGTCGCGTCCACACTCTCTTTCAACCGATCGTATCCCTCTCCGACGGCAGCGTGCTCGGCTACGAGGCGCTCTCACGCGGCCCGATTGGCACGCGCTTGGAAACCGCCGAGGCTTTGTTTTCAACCGCCGCCGAGCGCGGCGTCGCAGCCCAGCTCGAACGCATCTGCCGCTTCCGCGCGATTGCCAATGCCTCGTCGCTCCCGCCCGGATGCTACCTATTTTTGAACATCAGCCCGCGCGTCTTCGAAGAGCGAAACGAATCTCTCTCGGGCGAGGGAGGCGAACGTAGCCGTCTGCCGCAGGAGCGCATCGTGCTGGAGATTACGGAGAAACAGGCGATCGCCGACTTCGAGCTCTTCAAGCGAGCGCTCCAGCACTATAACCGCCAGGGTTTCAAAGTCGCCATTGACGACGCCGGTGCAGGCCACAATTCACTGCGCGCCGTCACCGAGGTGCGGCCACACTTCATCAAGCTGGACATGGCGCTCGTGCGCGACATCGATCGCGACCGCGCGAAGAACGCGCTCGTCACGGCGATCATCATGTTTGCGCGCCGCATCGACGCCAAGGTGCTCGCCGAGGGCATCGAGACGGTCGAGGAGTTGGCGACGCTCATCGAAATCGGCGTCGAATACGGCCAGGGTTTTTTGCTCGCCCGGCCGTCGTCGGTTTTCGCCGACCCCAAACCGGAAATCGCCGCCTTCATTCGCGAACGCGCCTCGGCCAGCCGTTCGACGCCGACGCCGCGCCGCATGACGATCGGGTCCGTCACCCGGCGCGCGCCGGCCCTGTCGCCGTCGGCGTTTACGCTCGAGGTCATCGAAATTTTCGAACGCAATCCGGACTTGGACAGCGTCGTCTTAGCCGAAGCCGGCGTGCCGGTGGGGCTGGTCAGCCGCGCCAAACTGTACGAGCGGTTGTCGCACCAGTTTGGCTACTCCATCTATGCCAAGCGTCCGGTGCGGCTGGTCATGGACGATTCCTACCTGGCGGTGGACCTCAACGATCCGATTGACGAAGTGGCCCGCAAGGTCGTGCACCGCCGGCGTTCCGAGATGTACGACGAGATCGTCGTGCTGGAAAACGGGGCCTATTCAGGCGTGGTCTCGGTGCGGGATCTGCTGCACACGATGACCGAGTTTCAAAACTCCGTATCCCGATACTCCAACCCCCTCACCGGCTTACCGGGCCGCGTTCTCCTCACTCAGGAGGTCGACAAACGCTGCGCCGCAGGTACGCCCTTTGCGCTCCTCCACGTGGACATCAACCACCTGCGCCAGTTCAACGAGCGGTACGGTTTCAGTCGCGGGGATGACGTCATCAACCTCTTGGCCGAGACGCTCGTCAACGCCGTGCGCAGCGTCGATCGCCAAAATGGACTGGTCGGCCATTTGGGCGGCGTCAACTTCGTTGCGTTGTGCTCGGAGGAGAAGGTGGCGCTGGTTGCAGGCGAGGTCATGGCCGACTTCGATCGTCGGGTCAGCGCTCTGCAGCCGGGTCGCGATCTGCCGCTCGTGGATGCCGCCGCGCTTCGCCTCGAACCGGCGCTCACCATCACCGTGGTGGGCGTGCGCACGTCGCACACTCCGATTCCGTCGTTTGCGGCAGCTGCGGCCAGCGTTGCGCGGTTCAAGCGCGTTGCCCGCGCACTGCGTTCCAGTTCGTTTGTGTTGGACGGCGAACTCGTGCACCCGGGGCAGGTTCTGCCCCGCCGCCTCGGCTAGCGCCGCACCCGGGAATCCGCAGCGGCCGCGCTTGCGCGAGCAAAGCCAAGGAGGCGTAGCGGTCGCGCTTGCGCGACCGATGGAGCGTCGTGCATATGATTCCCCTGGCGGTCGCGTCGTAAACGATCTCGTGTCCATTGCGCCCGCCGCATGGACCGATGCTGGTGCAAACGGAGCGCTGCTGGTTGTCGACGATTGCCGCTAGGTAGTCTCCGCCGCCCATTCCGTTTTGATGCCGCAAGATAAAGGTGTAGCCCATGATAAGGGTACCGGAAGGTCGATCGTCTCGTCGGTGTTCCCGGCTGGAGTATTTGCCGAGCACGCAGCCAAAGCCAGGACTGCAAAACAAAACCCTACTCGCCACCAGAAAACCAGCAACCTCATGCGAAACCTCCCCGGTCTTTGACAGTGCTTGGTGCTCTCAATCTACTACCGGGGGCGTGTCAACCAAGCGCATACACCAAGCGCATACAACCTAAGAAATCAGCCCCTATGCGCATCAGGGTCCACAGTCACTTCGCGGCACCTTCCCAAACGTGCATTCGGCGATACCGGGAGGGCAGGCCGGACCTTTCTCGCTTCGGAACGGATTGCTGGTTCCCACGCGGGGAAGCAATCTCGACGCGGGACGATTGCTTACCGCGGGCGGCGGCGTTTGGCCGGGTCGTACCAGCGCTCGATGGCGCGATCAAACAACTCCACGAGCCGCTCGCGCCCAAGGCCCAGCGATCGGGCTTCGCGGACCGCAGCATCCAACGCGGAGGCCGACAGGTCGCATATGGCCCGCGCGGCTTTGGCTCCCACGCCCTGCGAGCGAACAAAGCTGCCGCGGCCGACGCTTGTCTCGATAAAACCGGCGCGCTCCAGCTCGCGATAGGCTCGGGCCACGGTATTCGGATTGATGCTCAACTCAGCCGCCAACCGCTTGACGGTGGGCAACCGCTCGCCGGCCTTGAGGACGCCCAGAGCAATGAGCTTTTTGATTTGCTCGATCAACTGCAGATATATGGGCACGCCCGTGTGCGGATCGAGGCTGAAGATCGCGGCCATCGCCAGCGCCTCCTTACAGGCTGGGTCCCCAGCCCTCAAACAAGCGGGTTTCGACCGTCGGCACCATCACCACCAGGCGCCGGTCCTCGGGCCGACGCACGGCGCCGGGCAGCACTCTCGGCATGGTGATCATCATCCTCACCCTCCTCACGTGTCTTTGCCGCTTCGTTGCATGGACCTAATGTACTATTTCACTAGTACAATAGGATATGCCGCGCATCGCCGTCAACCCCCCGGGCGAGGGCTCATTTTCGACCCTTTCGACACCCAAAAGCCCCCCATGATCCCCCACTGTCTACAGTCTCGCCCTGCCTGGCCGTCACAAGGCCGACGCCAGCTCCAACCGGGTCCGCCGGCAGGAACGGTCGCGCGTGTCAATGCCGCAAAAAGAACACAAGGCCGACGCCAGCTCCAACCGGGTCCGCCGGGGCGGCGGGCCCACTCGCCGCGACCCTGCGCGACGCCAGCCCCAACCGGGTCTGCCGGGGCGGCGGTCTGCCTCCACCCGCCCGACTTTGAGCCCGCTGGACCGCGGCATGCTTCCTGAAGGCGATGTCGAAGAGAGAGCCCGCGCCATGGCACCTTTGTTCGGCCGCTTCCGGAAGTTGGTCAACGGCTCATCTCGCCGGCCGCGGGCCTATCCGCGCTTAATGATCTCCGAACCGGTACGGCTGGGCACACCGTGGATGAGCGAGCAGCCCGCCATCTTGGAAGACATCTCCGTCGGCGGCGCCTGCGTGCGTTCGTTCGTGCGGCTGCGTCCGGGCGACACCGTGAGCCTCTTTCTCAGTCTGGGACCTGCACGCCGCATCGAGGCGCGTGCCAGAGTCGTGTATGCCACCCCGGGCGAGAACGGATACCAGTCGCGGTACGGCATGCGGTTCGTGGGTTTAACTCAGGATGAAGCCGGCGCTATCTCCGATTACGTCGTTGAGCAGCGCTACGGACGACGCTTCGGGGTGCGGCCGCCCCCGGGCGCGTTCGAGCGCGAGGTCTAACCGAAAAGTCCGCCGCACCGGGCGGGGCGCCGCCGCCCGACGGCAAAGGCACGGGCAGTGAGGCATTTTTGGGAACGCCCGCCGCTGCCGTTTGCAGACCGGCATGCCGCCGGTCTCGCGCTTGCCCACGCCGTGCACCCGCAACCCGGATGCATCGTTTTGGGTATCGCCCGCGGAGGCGTCCTGGTCGCCGGCGCGATCGCCCAACATTGGGGCCTCGACCTCGACGTCATCGTCGTCCGCAAGGTCGGCCATCCCTTGCAGCCAGAGCTTGCCATCGGCGCAGTCTCGGTACACGGCGAGGCGGTCACGACCGAACACGCCGCCGCGATTCCGCCTGCCCTGGCAAACTCTCTGTTCGAGCGAGCACGCCACGAGGCTCAAAGCCTCGAGCAGCGCTTGCGGGGCAATACACAGCCGCTGCCGGTAGGTGATCGCCCGGTCATCGTCGCCGACGATGGGATCGCAACCGCCGCCAGCATGATCTGCGCCCTGCAGAGTGTCCGGCATCGAGGCGCCAGCTTCGTCACCGCCGCCGCACCGGTCGCACCCTACGACGCCGCTCCGGCGTTGCGTCCGTACTGCGACGAACTCGTCGTGCTCGTCGCCACCCACGAAACGCCGTTTGCCGTCGGCAGATTCTACCTGAACTTCGGCGAGGTCTCCGACGATGAAGTGCGCGCGACACTGGCAAATGCACGCGCAGGTAAAAACAAAGCCAATCCTCCCTAGCTACATCCGTCCGCACTCCTCGCAAGATGCGGCCGATCCAGAAGGCGCATGCCGGTGCTGCGCCCCGTGACGGTGGATGCCCGTGAGGATGCGCCCGATGAAAGTGGATATGCCTGGGTCGGTCGTGCGTCGCGCGTCAGGGCTCGTGCCGAAACCTCCGACCCGCGCCTCCTGCGGGCTAGCGAATCTTGCGTAAAACTTTGGGCGGCAGCAGCCAGACGATGACGCCCGTGCCCCTCTTGAGCGTCTCCATGTCCACCCGGCATAGCGCGCCTTTCTTGAAATCCATGTTATCCCCGGATCGCAGGCCCGCCAGGTAGGCAACGGTTGCCGAGAGGTGCGGTTGGTGTCCGACCAAGAGGACCCGTCGCAGCTCGTTGTTCTCCTGGAGCAACGCCAGAGCCTCAGATGGGTCGTGACCCGGCTCGAGAGCTGCGACCGTCGTGATGTCGCGGCTGTCGATGCGGTACGCATCTGTCACGACCTCCGACGTCTGGCGCGCCCGCGTGTACCCGCTGTCGAAAATCGCATCGAATTCGACCCCGATCTTGAGCATGCCCCGCGCGACCTCACGCATGCGTTCCGTACCCTCCAGCGTGAGGGGTCGCAGGCGATCGTCCGGGTACTTCTTCGGGTCGCGCTCCTGCGCCACGCCGTGACGCAGCAGGTACACTTCCATGTCCACCTCGTTGGCGCAGGGCGCCGGGAGGCCTTTCGAACGGAGGCTCGTTTTTGTGGTGACCCCAACACCGCAACGTCCGCTCTCCCTCGGCCCGCGGTTGCGGACGCTGCGCGCCGTGCGGGTGCGAAGAGGACCGGCGCAGAAGCGCCCCACCCGCCATGCTCGTGGAACGCACCTGGCTGTACGCGCTGGCTCATCACGCCGACCTTGCGGTAGCGCTGCGCCAGCACGTCGCCTTGAGCGCCGCGGCCTTTGTCGCCGCCGCTCTCGTGAGCCTGCCGCTTGGCGTTCTCGCCGCACGCTCTGCCGCCGGACGTGCTCTCGTCAGCATCATGACCGCCGTGCGGGTCGTACCGAGTTTGGCAGTACTGGCATTCATGCTCCCCGTTTTGGGGCTGGGCTTTGTGCCGGCTCTCGTCGCGCTCTTCATCCTGGCCTGTCCGCCGATTCTCATCAACACCGATGCGGGGTTTCGCGACCTCGACCCGGCCGTGCGCGAAGCCGCGCGCGGCATGGGAATGCGCGGTTGGCAATTGCTGACACGGGTCGAAGCGCCGCTGGCCGCTCCCGTCATCATCGCGGGACTCCGTACGGCGGCTGTCGAGGTCATCGCCTCGGCCACCCTTGCCGCGTTCATCGGCGCCGGCGGCTTGGGTACGTTCATCCTCGATGGTCTGGCCAACAACGACGCCCGTCAGCTGATGCTCGGCGCGGTCTCGGTGGCGGGCCTGGCACTGGGGGTTGAAGCCGCCGCCTCAATCGCGCTCACTGCGGCGGCGCGCCCGCGTGCGGCGGACGCGACCGGCTTGGCCGTGGCCTAGGCACGCATGACACCATCGCGTCTCTCACGCCGGCGCGCCCTCAGGGTCCTTGCGGGCGGTTTTGCAGCCGCAACCGGAGGCTTCCTTGCCGTAGCCGGCTGCACGCGCCAGCCCGCGGATGCGCTACGGGTGGGGTCGAAGAACTTCACCGAAGAGCTGCTGCTGGGCGAAATGTACGCGCAGCTTCTCGAGCATGCCGGCCACCCGGTTCGCCGCCGGCTCGACCTCGGGGGGACAAACATCGCGATGGCCTCGCTGCTGCGCGGCGAGATCGACCTCTATCCCGAGTACACCGGCACCGCGCTCGTCGCGCAATTGAAACTACCGCCCCTGCACGACCGCCGCCAGGTCTACGAGACCGTGGCCCGGATCTACCGTCAGCGCTATCACGTGCGGTGGCTCGACCCGGCACCGATGAACGACACGCAGGCCTTGGCCACGACGGCCGCCACCGCACGGCGCCTGAACATGTACACGCTCTCGGCGTGTTCGCGCCTTGCCCCCGAGCTGCGCCTGGGTGCCGTCCCCGAATTCACCGACCGCCCCGACGGCTTGCCCGGTTTACAGAACGCGTACGGAGGTTTTCGTTTCAAGTCGATCGAGCTCATCGACATCGGCCTCAAGTACAAGGCACTCTTGGACAACCAGGTGGACGTCGTCGTTGCTTTCGGCACGGACGGTCAGATCGACGCATACAATCTCGTCGTGCTGGACGACGACCGGCATTTCTTCCCGCCCTACCAGGTGGCCCCGGTCGTGCGCGAAGACGCCTTGGTTCGCGTACCGGAGTTGCCGGCGGTGCTCAACCCTCTGGCGCCCCATTTGACCGACCGGGTCATGCGCCATCTCAACTGGCGCGTGGATGGCCGTCACGAGGATCCGGCCGACGTGGCCCGTGATTTCCTCCACGCCGTCGCCCTTGTCTAGCCAAACGGCTGCGCCCCACGCCGGCATTCGATTCGACCGGGTCTCCAAAACCTACGGCCCCCACAGGCGGGTTGTCGACGATGTTAGCTTCGACGTACCCGCGGGCGCCTGCGTCGTCATCGTTGGTCCCTCGGGCTGCGGGAAGACGACGCTGCTCAAGACGGTCAATCGTTTGATCGAGCCGACGTCGGGTACGGTGTTCGTCAACGGCCGCGACGTGAGGTCGTTCGACCCGAGCCTGTTGCGGCGCGGCATCGGCTACGTCATCCAGCAGGTGGGTCTCTTTCCGCACATGACGGTGGATGCCAACGTCGGCCTCGTGCCGTCGCTGGCCGGCTGGCCGCGGGAGCGCATCGAGGCCCGGGTGCGCGAGATGCTGGAGCTCGTCGGCCTCGATCCCGCTGTCTTTGGACGGCGGTTTCCCTCCCAACTCTCCGGCGGCCAGCAGCAGCGCGTCGGACTGGCGCGTGCACTGGCCGCAGACCCCGACATCCTCCTCATGGACGAGCCGTTCGGCGCGCTCGATGCGATCGAGCGGTCACGTCTGCAAGGCGAATTGGCCGCCCTGCAGGCACGCCTCCACAAGACGATCCTTTTTGTGACGCACGACGTTGACGAAGCGCTGCGGCTGGCGGATGCGATCGTCGTCATGCGCGACGGGCGCGTCGTGCAGCAGGATCCGCCGCTCCGGCTGCTGACGCGGCCGGCCGATGCCTTCGTCGCCGAACTCGTGAACGCGGCGGACCTCGTGCGCCGCCTGAGCGTCATGCGCGTGCGTGACGTTGCACTCGGGCCGCCCGACGGTGCTCCAGCCGGCGCTCCCAGCGGTGATGCACTGGGCCAGGATGACGACCTGCGCTGCGCCCTGTCACGGATGCTGGCGACCGGAAACTTTTCGCTGAGGGTGCGCGATGGTTCGGGCACCGTGATCGGTACGCTGACGCTGGAGCGCATGCTCGAAGCCGCGCGCCTGGCCGGTGGATGATGTCATAGATTGCCATGACGTACTTGTTCTCGCACCCGGAGGCAGTCGGTCTGGCAACGTTACGCCACCTGGAGCTGGTGGCGGCGGCGCTGGTCGTGGCGGCGTGCGTGGCAATTCCTGCCGGCGTAGCGGCAGCGCGGCTGCCCCGGATTGCGCCGGCCGTGCTGGGCGCGGCGAGCGTGGTCTATACAATTCCCAGTTTGGCTCTTTTTGCGCTGCTCATTCCTCTGTCCGGCCTGGGGTTTTGGACGGCGGTGATTGGCTTGGCGGCCTACGCGCAGATGATTCTCATTCGCAACACCACAGTCGCGCTGCGCGGCGTGCCGGCTCACGTCGTCGAAGCAGCGCGGGCGATGGGGATGACGCGCGGGCAGGTGCTGGTTCGGGTTGAAGGGCCGCTGGCGCTGCCGGTGTTCTTGGCCGGTCTGCGCGTGGCGGTCGTGTCCCTGATCGGGATTGCCACCGTCGCGGCGTGGATCAACGCGGGAGGGTTGGGTACTCTCGTCTTGGGCGGTATCGAGCAGGACTATCCGGCCGAAGCGGTTGCCGGTGCCGTGGCGGCCGTGGCTCTGGCCGCTGCCGCGGAGTACGGCTTGCGACGGCTCGAACGCGCCACCGCACGCTACCGCACGTAACACGGTCGTGCGGCCTTATACGTAGCGGCCTCGCTCACGTAGCGGCCGCGCTTGCCGCGGCCGGCCTCGCTCACGTAGCGGCCGCGCTTGCCGCGGCCGACGGAACGTAACGGCTTGAAGGTCTCGCCGTCACGGTGTCAAGGTCTCGCCGTCACGGTGTCA
>CADDZI010000046.1 GCA_902812405.1 bacterium
CATCATCGTCGTCCAGGACGACATCGCCATCCACCAGGACGGGCACACTGGGCTGGCCGGATACCTCGATAACTCGCGGCGCTGGCTGAAGGGTATGGGCACCTCAATTACCTCGTACTCGAGGCCCAATGCATCCAATTTCTCGTGTACCCGCCGGCAATACCAGCGCCAGGCGGCGTTGTCGAGGCGCATGCGAGAACGCTCGTGTGTGCTCTGAGGCATGTTGAAGACGGTGCGCGCCAGGGCGCGCCCACCCGGTTGCGGAAGCGAAAACGCATGCCGGAAGAAGGCACAAGCACGGTTCGCGAAACCAACCGGAAAGTGGCAGACGCGCTCGACACCTACGTGCGGCCCGCCACCTTTCCGGTTGCGGTCAAATTCTTGCGCCAAGGGGAGCCCGCACCGCCCAAGGCGCGCCGGCCACTGGCCGATCTCGGCCGCCACGTGACGGTCTGCCAGGGCTGGGCCATCGCGCGCCGCTACGGCTGGACGACCGTCTTGCGCGCGGAGGACATGAAGTGTCCGCTGGGGGCTCTCGTCGCCGGATTCGCCGCGCCCAACGCCTACTATGAAGAAGGCAATCTGTGTGCCGGCATGTACACGGCCGACAAAGAAGCGGGCGCCCGCAGTGAAGCTGCGGTTGCCAAGTTTGCGCCGGGTGAAATCGACGGCATCGTCTTTGGGCCTTTGGCGCGCGCCGACTACGTGCCGGAGGTCGTCATCGTCTACGGCAATGCAGCGCAGGTCATGCGCCTCGTGGCTGCCGCCCTGTACAAGCGCGGCGGCCGCATCGCGTCGTCGTTTGCGGCGCGGATGGATTGCTCGGACCATCTGGTCGTGCCCCTGCGCACCGACGAGCCGCAGGTGATCCTGCCCTGCAACGGCGACCGCATCTTCGCGGGTGCCCAGGACGAAGAGATGGCCTTCACCATGCCGTGGAGCAAAGTTGACGACATCATTGCCGGCCTGGAAGGCACCCACAGAGGCGGCATCCGTTACCCGATTCCCTCCTTCCTCACGTACGAACCGGCGATGCCCCCCACGTACGAAGACTTGCTGGCCATGCAGCGCGCCGCACGGGAGAGGCAGACCCCAAACGGCGGTTGAAGTAAGTGGGTCTCCGGCACCGGAAGGCGACCTGCACCATGCGCAAACGAACCCGGCGTCTTGCACTCCTCGGAGTGGCGGTGTGTCTGGGACTCTCCGCCGTCCTACACTTCACGCTGGGATCGACGATTGCCAAGTTTGCTCCCCACTGGCAGTCGGAAGCTGTACCGGCCCAAGTCATCTCCATCGTTTCGCTCTCGCGCAGCGCCCAGGAGCCGCCCACACCCAAACCGACCCCGCCGCCGTCGCCGCCCAAGATCGTCCTGCGCACCTCGGAGCACTTCGCGCCGATCAAGTACCGTGAGCTTGAGGCTGGCCACCGCGCACCCGGCAGCATCCACCCGCCCGCCCGCCGTCTGTCGCACATCATCCTGCGCGGACCGGGCGAACCCAAACCCGGACTGAGTGAGGCGCCCGCGGTGACCAACTCCCCGCAGCCCACCCCTTCGCCTGGTGCAGGGGCCGCGACAGTCGATACCGGCGGCAACAACGACACGCTTAACGGCGCCACCGTGTGGGGTGACGACAACCCGGTACGCGTCTTGCAGCCGGCACAGGTTGCCCTGACGTCCCCGCCGCCGCATCCGGTTCGCATCGAAGTCGAGGTGGGGCCGGATGGCAACGTCCTTGCGGTGCGCTTGCTGCAGTCCAGCGGCGACCCCAACTACGATGCGCAAGCCTTGGAGGCCGCGCGGAAAACGATCTTTGCGCCAGCCACGCTCAACGGTCTGCCGGTGCACGGGACGATCGTTTTGGAGTACCCGGCGAGCACGACGACCGGCAGCTCGTGATGAAGGACCCATTGTCGTCACCCCGTGCCGGGGCCGGCCTCCCGTGATCGCAGCCCCGCACTCCCCCCACAAGCCCGGTGAAGCGCCCCGGGCCACCACACGTCAGTCACCTTGTGCCGCCGCCGCGGACGCTTGCCGCGCTGCCACCGCACGCGTCCTCGCACAGGCTCGCAGCCTCGGCTTCGATCTCGTCGGTGTGGCGCCGGCCGGCGACATGCCGGCCGCAGAGCAGGTCTTCAAAGAGCGGCGCGACCGCGGCTTGCTCGCGGGGTGGCGCTTCAGCGACGCAGATGTTGAGACGCGCTGCCGCCCGCGGCGCCTCTTGCCCGGTGCGCGCGCGATCGTGTGTACCGCCACCTCCTACTTCGCAGACGTCGAGCCGCACGATCCGCAGGCCCCCGGATTGCGAGGTGCGGTCTCCAATTACGCGTGGGGACTGGATTATCACCGCGTCCTCCGCCCGCGTCTGGAGGCTTTGGCGCACTTCATCGAGACCGAGTTTCCGGGCGAGACCTGCCGGGTGTGCCTGGACACCGACCCGCTCCTGGACCGCGCGGTGGCCGTCCGTGCCGGCATCGGCTGGATTGGCAAGAGCGGCAATGTGTTGACGCGCGAATTCGGTTCCTACGTCTTTTTGGGTGCCGTCGTCACGACGCTTGCCCTGGAACCCTCGCGACCGCAGCGCGCCGGGTGCGGCGGATGCCGTGAGTGCGTGCCGCGCTGCCCAACCGGTGCCATCGGTCCGCATGGCGAGGTGGATGCGCGGCGCTGCATCTCCGACCTCACCCAGTCCAAGCGCCCCATTCCGCTCGCGCTGCGCAAAGCGATGGGCAACCGCCTGTGGGGCTGCGATACATGCCAGACCGTGTGCCCGGTCAACGACCGCAAAGCTGCTGCCCGCCACCCCGAGTTTGCGCCACTGCCGCACATCGGCACCGCAATGGATCTCCCTTCGGTTTTGCTCATGACGAAGAAGCAGTTCCGCGCCTGGTTTGGACCGACCGCCATGGCCTGGCGCGGCAAGGCGGTTCTGCAGCGTAATGCCGCCGTGGCCCTCGGCAACTCGCGCGATGCGCGTGCCGTTGCGCCCCTCATCGCAGCGCTGCGCGATCGCAAAGCACTCGTGCGTGGGCACGCGGCGTGGGCCCTCGGCGAGCTGGGCGGCGAACAGGCGCGCCGTGCACTGCACGAGCTGCTGACCCGTGAGGCCGATCCCTGGGTGCGCGACGAGGCCGAACAGGCGTTGGCACGCTCGGCCGGTGGGAGACTATGCGGCGCCGACGCGCCGTCCGCTGTGTGCGGCGACGAGCCATCTCCTGCCTGCGCCGGCACAGAGACGCGCGCCTAGGCGAGCCCAGCCCAACACTCGCACCTGTACCCGGCAACAGCGGCACGCGTGCTCCCTCATACATTGCAGGCCGCGCAGGGTACCACAACCCGGCTGTCGGAGTAAGAACCTCGCGGTTGTGGAGCACCGAGTGGACGGGATGTCGAGTTGTGACGCATAGGCGTGCCGCGTGTGCACGCCGTCCGCATCAGGAGGGCGCGAGACAATGAACCTCGGGAATCTTGCACTGACATTTTTGGGTCACGCAACGTTTGCGGTCAAGACGCCGGCAGGCAAGCACTGGATTATCGATCCGTGGCTCGAGCAGAATCCGGCCTGCCCCTCGCAGTGGAAACATCCAGCGCAGGTGGACACTCTGCTCGTCACGCACGCCCACTTCGACCACATCGGCGACTGCCTGAAGCTTGCGCTGAGCCACGGTGCAACGGTCATCGGCATCGTCGAGACGGTGCATTGGCTGCAGAAGAAGGGCGTCAAGAACGCCATCGGCTTCAACAAGGGCGGCACGATCGAGCACCAGGGCGTCCGCGTGAGCATGACCCATGCCGTCCACAGCTGCGGCATCAGCGACGGCGACCAAATCCTGTACGGAGGTGAGGCCGCAGGTTTCGTCTTGACCTTCGACAACGGCGTGCGCCTCTACCACGCGGGCGATACGGCCCTCTTCTCGGACATGAAGCTCATCGGGGAGCTGTACAAGCCCGACATCGCCTGCCTGCCGATTGGCGACTACTACACGATGGATCCGGTCCAGGCGGCGCATGCCATTCGCTTGCTGGGAACCAAGATCGTCGTGCCGATGCACTACGGCACGTTCCCGGCTCTGAGCGGCACGCCACAGAGGTTGCGGGAGTTGACCAAAGACATCGCCGGCCTGCAGATCATCGACCTCAAGCCGGGCGAAACTTTGACCGGCGAGCTGAAACGGCTGGTGCCCGCGGGCGCCTGACGTCGCGCTAGGTCGCCTTCACGACGATCTTGCCGATCAACCTGCCGACCGCCTCGCAGCGGTCGGCAGCGTTGCTTAAGTGGCGATACACCTCGCGCAGCTTGAACATGAGGCCGACGTCGGTGCCGCCGAACAGGCCGGCCAGCGCGTGGCGGTATGCGTCCTCAACGATATTCTCGGCGTCGCGAGCCTCGCGCGCCGCCTCCCACGCCCGCTGCGGCTGCGTTTGGATGAGGGGCACGGCGCGCGCGATGGCGTCGGCTGCAGTCTGCAGCGTGTGCGCCATGTCGCGCGCGGCTTGGGTGGGTGCAATGCCGAAGAGCTGGATTTCGGCCGCCGCGCTGTCGAGGTAATCCAGAATGTCGTCCATGCCCTCGCCGAGGTTGTAGATGTCCTGGCGGTCGAGCGGCGTCAGAAAGGCGTTGCGCAGCTCGTCGATGAGGCGGATAAGGATGGCATCGCCGTCTTCTTCGAGGGCCGCGATGCGCGCCGCCAGCGTCGCCGAGGGTGCCTCGGCGTAGGCGACAAAGGCGCCGGCAGCGTCAACCAGTCTTCGCGCGTGCTCGGTGAGCAACGCAACGAAGGCGTCTTGGCGGCGCGGGGTGAGCAGATCGGCCAACCACATTCCCATGCGTGCATCCTCCTCGAGGCGATGGGGTCAGGGGTTCGTCTCGGTGAGTGAAGTCCCATGCGGGGGTCTCAGATGGACAGCCCCACGCGCGGGTCTTCTATGTGCAGTCCCATGCGTGCGCCCGTACGCGTGGTGCATGAGCGCGGTCCCATGCGGCTTTTCCTGCGCCCGATCCCACGCGTGCGTCCCACGCGTGCGACCCGGGCCGCTCACGTCACGCCGCGTCTAGCCGCGCTCGATCAAACGAATGACGAACGTGGCGAGGGCACCGCACGCAAAGCCCAGGGGCGCGGTCAACAGCCACGCGGCGGCCAGATTGCGGGCCGTGCGCCAGCGCAGCGCTCGGGGGTTGGCCGCCGCCCCCACCCCCATGATCGCGCTGGCCGTGCACTCGGTCGTGCTCAGCGGTCCGCCCAGGGAGGACGCCGCGAGGACCGTCCCGGCTGCAGCCAGCTGGAAACACAACGCGTGCAGCGGGTGAATGTGAAATAACTTACCGCCCACCGTGCGCGCCACCCGCATGCCCCCCACGGCCATGCCGAGCGCGAACGCACCGATGGAGACCGCGACGATCCACACCGGGACCGCAAAGCCGCCACCAGCGCCGCGGACGAGCACGGCTGCGGCGATGAGGCCCATCATTTTTTCAGCATCGTTTGCCCCGTACCCGATGGCCTGCAGCACAACGGTGAGGTACTGCAGGCGCATGAGGCGCATCCCTTGGCGCAGACTCACGTGCGCAAAGAGAAAGCAGGCCAGCGTGTAGATGATGGCGCCGGCGGCAAAGCCCACGATCGCGGACCCGAACAGGCTGTACGCGACCTTGGCGACACCGGCCCACTGGACGAGCCGCATCTGCCCCGTCACCCAGACCGACCCGAGCGTCGCACCCACCAAGGCAACCGAGGCGGTCGTCGGCAGACGTGCGGCATACGCGACGAGCACCGCACCGATGCCGCCCACCAGACCACCCGCCAGCGGCGTGAAGCCCGCCTGCGCGTAGTCAATGATGCTGTGTCCAATGGTTGCCGCAACCGCCGTGCCTACGATGAACGGCCCCAGGAACGCACCGGCGACGATGACCCAGAAGGCGGCGCCGAGCGGGATGATGCGGCCGGATGCCGCGGCCGCCAGCAGGTTGCCGCCGTCGTTGAAGCCAGCGATCACGTTGAACGCGACGGCCAAAAGAATGGTGAGGATGAGGACCATTCCTGAGTGTGCTACGTTCGCCTACGTTCCTCCACGCCGTGCCGTTTACAGAATGGTTTTCCCGAGAAGTGAGCAGATGAGTTCGTTGGCCAGCTTGGCCGTCATGTTGTGCTCGTCGAGCAGCGGGTTCACTTCCACCATCTCGAGCGAGTTTGCGACGCCGCTTTCGAAGAGCATCTCCATCGCCAAATGGGCTTCACGGTAGGTGAGTCCGCCGCGCACCGGGGTGCCTGTACCAGGGGCCAGGGCCGGGTCGAGACAGTCGATGTCGAAGCTGATGTGGACGCTGTGCGGCCCGCGTGCGGCGTGGGCAATGGCCCGCTCCATGACGGCTGCCATGCCCAGGCGATCGAGGTCGCTCATCGTGAAGCAGGCTATGCTCCGTTCGCGGATCGTCTGCCGCTCGTGCGGGTCGAGCTCTCGTACGCCGACGAGCACGCAGCGCCCCACGTCGGCCGCCGGCAGCACAAATGCGGGCGGTCCAAAGATGTCTTCGACCAGCCCAAGAGCCGCCGCAAAGGACATCCCATGGAGGTTGCCGCTGGGACTGCTCTGGGTGGTGTTGAGGTCGGCATGAGCGTCGATCCAGATGACGCCCTGCGGGCCCTTGATGCGTGCTGCTCCGCAAAGAGCCCCGACGGCAAGCGAATGGTCTCCGCCCAGGATGACGGGGAAGGATTCGCGCTCGAGCGCCGCCGCCACCGCCTGAGTGACATTCAGGTTGGCCTCGCGCACCGGCGCAACGTTCTTGGGCCGGCCCGGGCCGCCGTCGGCATCGCCGGGTGAACCGGCCACGGGTACGGCGACATCGCCGGCGTCGGTGACCGAAAGTCCCAGACTGTGCAGTTGGGTTGCCAACCCTGCGTTGCGCATCACAGCCGGACCCAGACGTGCGCCCGGACGGCTGGCGCCGAGGTCGAGGGGAACACCAAGTAGGGTGACGCTGCGCTGTGCTTTCAAGCGAAAATGTCGCCGGCAGCGGACTTCTGTCCGTTGCGGCGGGCCTCGCTTCGCCGCGTGCGGCGCCTGACCTGCCGTGCCCACAGCCGCCGGCTCGCCCGCATGGCGTGGGCAGGGCCAAGGTGGGCTGGCGCACTATTCCAACACGCGACCTTTAGGGCGCAGACCGCGACGGAGTGTGAGACCACGAGTGCCGGACCCGCCGGGACTGGACTAAAGCCCCGGTTGCTTTGCGTCCGAATACCAGTCTATTACGAAGACCCACATGTTGAATGTTCTGCGCCTGTTCATTGTGATTACCTGCCTGACGGCCGTTGTCGGCGCGGTCCCAGCGCGGCTATCTGCGGCCGGTGCCGGTGCGACCGGATGTCGCGTACCGTCCGCAGGCGGTTGCGGGCAGGAGGGCCTGGCGCTTGTGCCCGGCTCGGGCCTACGACCGCAGACGGTCGCTTTGGCTGAACGGGCACCGCGCAATCGTCTGGCATCGCAACTCGAGCGGCTGGTGGCGAAAGCTCCCGGCAGGGTGGCCATTGCCATCGCCGACCTGCGGACCGGCTATGCTCTATCGATCAACGGCGACGTCAGCGTGCCCGCCGCCAGCACCATCAAGATTCCGATTATGGTCGAGGTGATGCGTCAAGCGGCGCTGCACCGCTTTAGCCTGCAGCGCACCGTCACGCTGACGGACGCCGACCGGGACTGCGGCTACGGGTCGCTGTGTGACGCGCCGTCCGGCTCCGCCTACACCGTGCGGGAGTTACTGTGGCGCATGATCACGCGCAGCGACAACACGGCCGCCAACATGCTGATTCGCCTTGTGGGGCGGGGCAACATCAACCAGACGATGCAGGGCTTGGGCTTGGACCACACCTGGCTAGGCGACAGCATCCGCAGCGACGGTGACATCCGCTCTCTGCGCACCACCGCGAACGACATGATGCACCTGCTCATCATGATCGCGCGCCGCGAGGTGGTGACGGCGTCCGCCTGCCGGCAGATGCTGGCGATTTTGGCCGCCCAGCGGCACAACACGATGATTCCCGCCTGGCTGCCCAAGCATCTGCTCATTGCGCATAAGACGGGCACCCTCCACGACACACTCAACGACGTGGGGATTGTTGAGCTGCGCGGATCACCCTACGTCTTGTGCGTCTTCACGACGCACCTGGCCGACCTGGATGCTGGAGAACGCTTCGTGCGGCGAGTCTCGCTGGTCACGTACCGGGCATTCCGATGGCACCGTGGCGATGTGTACTGACCCCGGTACGCGGATGCAAACGCGTGCCGGCGGACATGCACCGGTTAGCGGGTGCGGCGTTCGAACGCACGTGTGTGACAGCCGCCACGTTGTAGCGGCCGCATGTCATATGCGCTGACTCACACCTGTCATATCGGACGATACAGTAAACGGGGCGGCACGAAAGGTAGTGGACGGGCCGGACGTGCTGGGGGACACAACGTTCGCGCGGGAAAGGCGTACAAGTAGACGTGGCTTTGGCAGGGGACCACGCACAGGCTGAGCGGGACTCGTGGCGCATACTCGCCGCGCACGTCTACGACTACGCGCTGGCTGTTTTAGCCTCGGCGCTCCTTGTCCTGTACCCGCCCCATCTCGATACCCGCTGGACGACAATTCTGCAGGTCCTCGTCCTCGTTCTCTTCGTCATCGCGATGGAGCGCCCAACGCGAACCACTGCCGTGCAAACGATCGCTCCCATGGTAGCCATTACCACGGCCGCAGTAATTGTTTTTCAGTTCTGGACCATTGTCATCGTCGCGGCAGCGTGGCTGGCGGTTCGATATCACATGGGCGGCGAGCAGCACAGGTTCAAGTACGTTCTTATGCCAGAGACATTGGGGCAACTGGCGACAGCTGTCCTAACAGTGTATGTCTGCGCTGCGTTGTGGCATGAGGTCTCCTTGGGTATCGCCCACATCCCCAAAGCTTTCCATGCCGTTACGACCCTACTTGGGGTAATGCTCGTTGGTCTGAGCTGTCAAACGACAAATAATGTGCTGGCCTACGGGTGGTATCGGATCATGGGCCGGCCGTTTGCCATCCGTCAGCTTTTCCGAACCGGGGTCATAGCATCCATCTATGCATATCTCCTCTTGGCGACGTACACGTTTGGCGGTCTGCTCGCTGCCGCCGTATTCTACATTATTGTAGCGCAAATCCGCGTTGTTCAAGATGTCCTTGGTATAACAGGTCAGTTGCACAAATTGGAAAGGGCACAACAACAGGCCATAGGCATCTTGCGCGATATGATGCGGCTGACGGATGCCGACAACGTTGAGTTTACGCGCGAGGTACAGAACATTTCCCATATGCTTGGCCGGCATTTGGGTATGTCGAGCAAGGATCTCGATCTGCTCGACTTGGCGGCCGAACTTCATCAAATGGGCAAAGCCAAGCTGCCGGCGCGCATTCGCATCGGGCTCTCGTTAAATCCCAAAGAAGAAGCACAACGTCAGACCTATACGCGCTGGGGCGGGCTCATGATTCGCGCCACCGATGCCCTGTTACCGCAGCAGATCGCGGACTGGATCGAATTCCACGGCGAGCACTATGACGGTTCGGGGTATCCGCGTGGCCTGAAAGGGGATGCGATCCCGCTCCCGTCACGCATTCTGGCCGTCGCCCGCGACTACGTGCGGCTCCTCACGGGCTACGATGGGGCGCCGACGGTGGAAAAAGAAAAAGCGCTCACGCTGCTTCGCGAAGGCAGCGGAACGCTCTATGATCCTAGGATCGTGAATCTACTTATCGATCTGGTAAGTTAGAGGGTTCCGCCGAAGCCAACCGAGTCCAAAATGTGCATGAAATGACCAATATGGGCAAGGACGATGTCGAATCTGTGGAAGATAGCGAGAACGCCATCGAGTAAGAATAGCATGAGAAGGCTCCTTCTTGATTGCCGGTTATCTCGAGGGCGTCTCGCCCACACGGGCGGGTGCTGTGGGGTGCCGCCTTCTGTTGCGGCCCGGCTCAGCGCGGCTGCCACCGCGCTTGCCATCTCACGGCACTCGCTCGAGAAAACTTAACGCTCCTCGATACTTGAGTGCTAAAAGAACGACGGAGAATCTGTGATTCCCGTCACACCGATTATAGATAAGGCCATACGAACCGACAAGTCCGAAAGGCCCAAGGTTCTACAACTCCGTCCCTCGGGCTAGAACGTCTAGCGGTAGGAGGCTATTGGGCGGACGCCTTTGCCTCGTTACCCGGTGCGGCGACGGGCTGGGGAAAGCACGGCGTGGTCCAGTCGGCGTACTGGCTTAAGCGCCCCAGAACGATGTCGGCGTACAGCTGGCCAAGAGCCTTGGAGACCTTGCCTACGGTTCCGCCTCCGACCGGCCGGTGATCGACCTCCGTCACCGGGCTCACCCCCACCGCCGTCCCCGTAAAGAAGACCTCGTCGGCCTGGTACAACTCGCTGCGGTCGATGCTGCGCTCGACGACCGGCAGACCCAGCTCGGTCGCGGCCAGCTGCATGACGGTCGATCGCGTGATGCCCTCCAAGATATTGTCCGTCACGGGTGGCGTGATGACGGTGCCATCCCGCACGATGAAGATGTTCTCCGCGCTTCCTTCGGCGACGTGACCGTCTGCGGTCAACAGGATCGCCTCGTCGTACCCGTTTTTGATGGCGTCGGTCTTGGCCAACGCCGAGCTGACGTAGATGCCGGTCAGTTTGGCGCGCGCGGGTGCACTGTTGTCGTCAATGCGCCGCCAGGAGGAAACGCAGGCACGCAGCCCGCGTTCCGACTCGATATACGGCCGATGGGGGACGGCGACGATGCACACGGTGTACCCCACGCCGTGCAGGCGGACCCCGATTTCTTCGGCCGACTTAAAGACGAGCGGGCGCACGTAGACGTCCTGGCGCAGGTCGTTGCGCCGGATCAGCTCGACGGTGTGCGCGCTCAACTGCGCGGCTGTTTCTTCCAGTGTGACGAGGAGCAAGCCGGCGGATTTGCGCAACCGTTCGTAGTGTTCGCGGAGCCGGAACAAGTACAGCTGACCGTGGTCGGGATTCCAGTATCCGCGGATGCCTTCGAAGCACCCAGTGCCGTAGTTGAGGCCGTGGGTCAGCAGACCCACCTTGGCATCCTCGTAGCGGACGTACCGTCCGTTGTGGTAGACCTGCAGGCGGGCTAGTTCCATTGCGTCTCGTTCTCCTCGTCGGGCATCGCGCGCAGCCAGGCGGCCCCTCGGCGACTGTGCGTGCATTTCCCTGCCGGCAGCGCCGCCCGACGGCGACGGGGGCCGATCGGCGGTCACAGGCACGGCCGCGCGGGGCGGCGCTGCACGCAGCACGTGCGTCCCATGCCGCGTCGGCCGGCCAACGAGGATTAGCCACATCTGCGCACCGCCATTTGCCACTATATCATCCGCGTGCCTCGGCCTTCCTCAGACAAAGGGCCAACGCGGGCTGCGACGATTTGTCCCTGCCTGGTCCGTCCGGCACCCATATTAGGCGCTTTGGCCCCCGGCGGTGACTTGCGCGGCATCGTACTTTGTGATACAAAGTAAATCATGGAAGTCGAGCGCGCTCTGGCGGACCTGGCCGAGGTCCGCGACAGGCTGGCCAGCGTTCAAGAGTTTCGCGGCTACTCCGGCGTGGCGGCTGCCGCCAGCGGCCTGGCGGCGATCATCGCCGGGGCGGTGCAGTGGGTGCTGGCACCCTACCCCAACACGCCGGCTCAGGAGCAGACCTATCTCCAGATCTGGTTTGCTTGCTTGGTGACCGCGCTTGCGATCAACTACGGGGCTTTGGTTATCTGGTACGTTCGCAGTGCCGGCCTGCACCAGCGCAGCCTGACGCGAACGGTCGGCCTTGCGATCATCCCCGCCATCGCCTTGGGCGCCGTGTTAAGCCTGGCGCTGATGGGCCAACACCTGATCTGGCTTTTGCCCGGCGTTTGGTACGCCTCGTACGGGATGGGGCTCTTCTCATCGCGGGCGTTGTTGCCGCGCGGGGTCATCTGGGTGGCCAGCGCATTCGGCCTGGCCGGGGCAGCCTTGCTGCTGACGACAAACCCGCAGCTCCCGCTCTCGTTTTGGGTGATGCCGTTGGGTTTTGGGGTTGGCCAAACCGTCATCGGCTACTTCCTCTCGCAGGACAGAAAGAAGCAGACCGCTCCATGAGGGTAAAACGCACCAGCCGCCGTCCAGCCCGGGCCCGCAGGGATGCGCCTTTCGCGTACGCCGGGCTGGAGCGCATCTTCCACGAGCGCGGGCGCCTCGCCGTCTGCACGTGCCTGGTCGCCCACCCGGAAGGTATGAGCTTCACCGAACTTCAGGAAGCCTGCGGATTGACCGATGGCAATCTTAGCCGGCATCTGGCGGCCTTGGCGGAGATGGGTATCGTCTCGCTGGCCAAGGAGCCGCTGGGATCCGGCCGCACGGCAACCGTGGCCCGCATCACCAAGAGCGGACGGACGCGTTTTTTAGCGTACATTGATGAACTGGAAACGGTCGTACGCCACGTGCACGAGCGTGCCGAGGTGGCCGCGCGGAGCGCCGACCCGCCCTCGCCCCGGCTGGTCTTCGCACGCGAATGAAAGGTGAAAGGGCGGTTTTCCAGAGCATGATTTCCCGCAACGCCGAGCCGCTGCCGGCGCTCAATCCCACGGGACCGTGGCCCCGCCACGTCGCCATCATCATGGATGGCAACCGCCGCTGGGCGCGCGCGCGCAACCTGCCCATCGCCGAGGGCTACCGGCGAGGCATGACGACGCTGCGCGAAACGACGCGTGCCTGCCGCGATTTCGGCATCCCGATCCTCACCGTCTATGGTTTTTCCGAAGAGAACTGGAAGCGGGAGGCGACCGAGGTTTCCCTGCTCTTTGAATTGTGCTGCGCGTTTGCGCGCAACGAGCTGGATGCCTTGCGCCGCGAGAACGTGCGCGTCCAAGTGCTGGGGCGCGTCGAGGCCTTGCCGGACGCACCGCGCCGGGCCCTCGAGCACCTCGTGCGCAGCACCGCCGACAACGATGGCACGATCCTCAACCTGGCCGTCAACTACAGCGCGCGCACGGAACTAAAGGAAGCTGTCAGGGCCCTGGCGTGCGACGTCCAATCCGGTCAGTTGCAGGTCGAGCAAATCGACGACCAGACCCTGGCCTCGTACCTGTACACCGCCGGTATGCCGGATCCCGACCTTCTCATCCGTCCGGGCGGCGAGTACCGATTGTCGAACTTCCTCCTGTACCAAGTCGCGTACACGGAGCTGTTCGTCACCGACGTGTACTGGCCGGAGTTCGGCCGCGTTCACTTCGCGCAGGCTCTGGCCGAGTTTCAGCGCCGCCAGCGGCGTTTTGGGAATTAAGTCCAAGGCCGAGGGCTCCCGCGCCCGGCAGCCTGCACCTCTGCGTGCCGACTTTCACCTGCACAGTTGCTGCAGCGACGGCCGTCTGGACCCGGCATCGGTCGTTCGAACCGCGGCACAGGCCGGTGTGGGAGCGCTTGCGCTGACCGATCACGACACGACCGAGGGCCTGGCCGCCGCGGCCGCCGCGGCCCGCGAACTGGGTGTCGTTTTCGCGCCGGGCATCGAGATGACGACCTACGGTTGCGGCCGTGTCGTGCACGTGCTCGGCTTAGGCGTCGATTCGGCCTGTCCGGCGCTGCAGGAGGCCAATGATACCGCCGCCCGGGTGTGGGATGCCAACCAGTGCCGTTGGGTCGAGGCGCTTGCAGCGGAGGGTTTTGAGGTTGGGGTGGCGGCGGATTTTCCCGATCATCCGGTGCGCTTGCCTGTTTTAATCGAGCGCCTGTGCCGCCGCGGCGTCGAGGCCGGCGTGCCCGAGCGCGTCTACGGACGCTTCCGGCGGTTCTTCGCGGAGCTCCCGGCCTCAGCGTATGCCGGGTTGCCCGCTCCGGAGGAAGCGGCCGCAATCATCCATCAGGCGGGAGGTCTGGCGTTTGTGGCGCACCCGCTTGAGCTTCTCTCATGCGGGCCGGATTTTGACAGCATGCTGGCTGCGTGCGACGGTTTGGAAGCCGTGTATCTTGCCTACACCGACCCGGAGCGCCACACCGTGTGGGCTGCCGCCGCGCGGGCTGGCAAGCTTGTTTCAGGCGGCAGCGATTATCACGGCTATTTTGAGCCTGCGTACCGGCATCCGTGCTTTGAGCCTTCCGAAGAATTGATGCGGCATGTGACCGCGTGACCTCGCGGTCGCGCGA
>CADDZI010000047.1 GCA_902812405.1 bacterium
AGGCGCGCTCCGGTACGACGGGGCGCGCCACCTGTTTTTCTTTCATCGAACTGGGGGTGCGGAGCGCGGTGCCCCGGGGCGGGCCGGAGGGAACCGGACGGGTTGGAGCGGGCAGAAGAAGAAGGAGCCGTGCCGATAGCCCAGGAGGACAGCATCAGCCGGCATGACCCAAAACGAACACAGCTTCGGCTTTCGCACCCGCGCGCTACACGCGGGGACACCCCCGAACCCCCTCTCCGGGGCGAGTACCGTGCCGCTCGAGCTCTCGACGGGTTTTGTCTTTGAATCAATCGAGCAGGCCAAAGAGCTGTTCTCGCTGCGCAGTTACGGAACCATCTACAGTCGGATGTCTAACCCGACGGTTGCGGCCTGCGAGGAGAAGATGGCCAATCTGGAAGGCGGTTTGGGAGCCGTAGCGACCTCCTCCGGCCAGGCTGCCCAGCTCATCGCCGTGCTGTCGCTGGCACAAGCCGGGGATCACCTGGTGGCATCATCGCAGATCTACGGCGGCACCGTGACCCAGCTTAGCGTTTCTTTGCGGCGCATGGGCATCGCGACGGCGTTCGTCCCCGGCACGCCGGAAGCGATGCGAAAGGCAATTCGACAAAACACCAAGGCGCTGTTTGTGGAGACGATCGGCAATCCGTCAGGCACGGTTGCGGACCTCGAGGGCCTGGCCGCGGTTGCGCATGAAGCGGGTGTGCCGCTCATCGTCGACAACACGTTTGCAACACCGTATTTGTGCCGGCCGATTGAGCACGGCGCCGACATCATCGTCCACTCGGCGACCAAATACCTGTGCGGTCACGGCACGATCGTCGCCGGGATGCTCATTGAATCCGGGCGCTTCGACTGGGGAGCTGGCAAGCACCCGCTGTTGAGCGAACCCAGCCCGAGTTACCACGGCATTTGCTTTAGCGAGACATTCGACGAGTATGCCTTCCTGACGCGAGCGCGCATGGAGGTCATGCGCGACGTCGGAGCGTGTCTCTCACCGTTCAACGCCTGGCTCCTCATCCAGGGCCTGGAGACCCTGGCGCTGCGCATGGAGGCGCACGTCGCCAACGCACGGCGCATCGCCGGCTTCCTCCAAAGCCATCCGGGCGTGGCCTGGGTCGCCTATCCGGAATTGCCGGGCAACCCGTCATACGACCTTGCGCGGCGCTACCTGCCACGGGGCGCAGGTGGGGTGGTCACCTTCGGGGTGCGCGGCGGCCGGCCGGCCGCCGAGAAGTTCATCGAAGCCTTGGAGCTGTGGAGCCACCTCGCCAACATGGGGGATGCAAAGAGTCTCGTGCTCCATCCGGCGTCGACCACCCACTCGCAGCTGCGCGACGAGGAATTGGCCGCCGCCGGGATCACACCGGATATGGTGCGCCTTTCAGTTGGTTTGGAAGACCCGGAGGACCTCGTGTGGGACTTGGAGCGGGCGCTGGCTGCTGCCGAGGCTGCCGGAGTCGGCGGGGCCGCGACCGGATGATCGTCCGGACAGCCGCCGCGCGGCGGGAGCTGTTGGACCGGATCCGGACGGTTGCCATCGTCGGTGCAAGCGCCGACCCGGCGCGGCCCAGCTATTTCGTGTTACGCTACTTGGCGACGCATGGCTACGACGTCTGGCCTGTGACGCCGGCATACCCATGCATCGACGGGTGGGCGTGCTACCCGAGCCTCACAGCGCTCGTGGCCGAGCAGGGTCGGCCTGACATTGTGGACGTCTTTCGCAGACCGGACGCCTTACCGGGTCTGGTGGAAGAGGTCATCGCGCTGGGCATTCGCAACCTGTGGCTGCAATACGGCGTGGTCCACGAGGCGGCCATCCGGCGCGCGGACGAGGCGGGTCTCACGCTGGTCGTGGACCGGTGCATGAAAGTCGAACACGCGCGTTTTGCGGGCGGGCTGCGCAGTCAGGGATTCAATACGGGCCTCGTCACTGCTCGGCGACGGGCGTCGGCGAGCATGCGCTAGGGCCGGTCCAGGCGGCTTGGCTGCGGGTCTCCAGCCGCCAACAGGTGCCACGTGTGCGGCGAGTCTCAGTCCTAGGTGGAGGGGCGGGAACCGCGTGCCTGCTGCAGCTCCTCGAAGATTGCGCGCTCAACCTCGCTGCGGTGCTCCTTGCCGTCGGCAAAGAGATAACGGGGAGCGGTGAAGACCACGCCGTCCACCCCATGGTCGCGGATCTCGTCAACGCGCACGACGACCAAGGAACAGGGAAACGGCACGCTGCGCATCTGTTCTTTCATCACCTGAGCCGTACCGCGAACCGCGAGGATCATGTCGTCGGCCAAGATTTCCAAGGCAACCCGTGTCCGACCAGCCCGCACGTTGCGATGCGCAGTGCTGCGGGTATCCAGGGCCAGGGCTAGCCTGGCCTCATCTGCACTGACGACCCACGAGCAGAAGGCCGTTGCCGGCGCCCCGGTCTCCGACACGGTCGCCAAAATCGTTCCCGCCCCCCGGCCCAGAGCGTCGCGCAGGGCGGATCGCAGCTCGTGTGCCTCGGGGTGTCTCATGGCTTGTGGATGCGCGGGCGGTGGAAGGGGGACCCGCCGTGCGTGCGGGTTTTGACGGCGGAGGCCGGAAAACCGCCTGCTATTCGGGACAGGCCCCAACTTGGCGGTTTGTGCGATACCGTATCGGCCCGACAACTTGTGGTACGACCTGAATCAAATTACCCGCGTCACCAGCCAAACCGTCTGGCGGTGCGCGGAGGGCGGGTCCGAGCCGATCTTGGCCGATCTCTTTCAAATCGCAGCCCGCACGTAGCGGGCCAGTTCGCTTTCGCTGGGCTGCCGGGCGTCGTCCCCTCGCCAGGCCGTCACGTGCTCGCTGCACAGACGCAGCGCTCTTCATTTCCGGGTGCGGTCCTCGACTGCGGCTGCCCGCCCAAAGAGCACGACAGAGCAATAGTTCATCGATGCATAGAATACCGAACGTGCCAGCACGAGTGCGTCGATCAGCGTGACGCAAAGGCAGGGCATCCATGCCCTCGGCGGGAGCCTTTTGGTGAGGCGGCTAGCTGTGACGCTCCACGCCTTTGACCCAGGGGCTTGAAAACAACCGCGGGATCGGGTATCATGAAACTACTCTTCTGTGATATAACAACCGGAAGAGGGCTCGACATGGGTGCGCCCGGCTGTGCGGCGCCCGGGGCCGGGGTTGCAGGTTGCGCAGCCGGTGGCGGGTGAGGGTTGATGCCCAGGCCGAAAGTCGTTTTCGCAACCGATCCGGCGCTTGTTGAATGGGCAGGCTACTTGCACGGGCGCGGCCGGAGCGAGTTGTCGATCGCCGCATACGTCGGCGATCTGGAGCTTTTTGGGGCCTACCTTGCAGGCGTGCTCGGCAAGGTGCCCGCCCATGGCAAGCGCTGGCCGCAGCTGCCCAAAGCCAGCGCGGCGCACATTCGCCAGTTCGTCCAGGAGCTGATCGGAAGCCGGGGCTACAAGCGGTCGGCGGTGCGTCGCAAATTGGCGGCGTTGCGGTCGTTCTACGGCTTCTTGCGGCGGACGGGAAAACGGGCTGACAATCCGGCGGCGGACATCGAGAATCCCGGCCGCGACAAGTTGATCCCCCGAGTGCTGAAGGAACGCGACGTTGCCGTGCTGCTGCGGACCTCGGCGACCTGGAAAACGCCGTGGCTGCGCCTGCGCGACCGGGCCATCATGGAACTCCTCTACGCCAGCGGCTTGCGGCGCGGGGAGATCGCGGCCCTCAACGTCGCGGACCTCGACCTGGCGACACGTACGCTGCGCGTCATGGGGAAAGGGCGCAAGCAGCGTTTGGTCATCATCAACCGCGCGGCGGCGGACGCGCTGCGGGCGTACCTGGGGGTTCGGCCGCGCTCATCCGACGGAGCACTGTTTCTGGGACACACCGGCCATCGGCTTAGTCCGCGTCACGTGTGGGAAATCTTTCGGCGCATCTACGCGCTGGCCAAGCTCGATGTCAAGGCCAGCCCCCACACGCTGCGCCACTCGTTTGCCACGCATCTGCTTGAGCGCGGGGTGGACTTGGTCACCATTCAGGAGCTGTTGGGTCACGAGAGTGTCGCGACGACGCAGATCTACACCAACGTGTCATTCGAGCACAAAAAGCGGGTCTATGACGAAGCCCACCCGCGTGACCGGGAGATGGAGCGCTGACGGCAAACCGTGTCGGAAGGATGGTTTGCGGGGGCGTCCACGTAACGCAGCCGCGCTCAACGGAAACGCGCGTCTTGCAGAACATAGTCCGGGGGCGCCGACAGGCTGCCGTCGGGTTGGGGCTCCCCGGCCACCATGCGCAAAGGAACGACGCCCGCCCAACATGGCCATGTGAGGTCATCCGGGTCGTCCTTCGGGGGACCCGTGCGAACCTTGGCCGTGGCCGTCTCGATCTGCATCGCCAAGACCGACGTGACGAAGAGTTCCTTGGGGCTGGGAGGCCGGATGTCGGCCCACCGGCCGGGGAGGACGTGGTCGCTGAGCACGCGCAATGCGTGCTTCTTCTCTTCTTCTGCCGTCAGACTGATGGCACGGCCGAAGACGACGACCGACCGGTAATTGACCGATGCGTTGAATGCGGAACGCGCCAGGACAAAGCCATCCAGCAACGTGACCGCCAGGCACGCACGGGCTCCGTTCCCGAGGCTTCGCATGAGACGCGACGCCACCGATCCATGCAGGATCAGGCGCTCACCATCGCGGGCGTATAGCATCGGGATGACGTACGGCCATCCATCAGCCGCAAACGCCAGGTGGCCGATGAGCCCAGCGTCAAGAATGCCGTGAACGGTTGCTCGATCGTAGCGCGCGTTCTGCGGCTGACGGAGCACGCGGCTGCGTGGGACCTTGGCAGATGCTTGCATAAGGCTACCTTGGCCGTAACTATCTGCGGGCACCTCCGTGTGGTGTGGACGGGCCGCCCGGCCGGCAGATGTGCACCGGCCGGGCATGGTGATGAGGAAAAGGGCACAACGGACGAGTAGCCTGCCTTGTATCCACCATGAGACATCGATCGCCGCGCATTGCGGTTGTCGGAGAGCGTGACGCGACGCCGGATAGTGTCCGGCTGGCCGAAGAGGTCGGGCGCGAGCTCGGGCGGCGCGGTGCCATTGTGGTGTGCGGCGGCATGGGCGGGGTCATGCTGGCCGTCGCAAAGGGTTGTTGCGAGTCGGGCGGTCTCGTCGTGGGCATTCTTCCCGGCACGGATGTCGGCGAGGCGAACCCGTACGTTGGTATCCCTATCGTCACGGGTATGGGGGAAGGGCGCAATATCATCGTTGTTCGCAGCGCGCAGGCGGTGATTGCCATTGGAGGATCGTACGGAACGCTGTCCGAGATTGCGCTTGCCTTACGCCTGGGCCGGCCCGTCGTGGGACTTCAGACCTGGGTCTTCTACCGTGAACGTTCGGCACCCGATCCCGTGCACCGGGCGTCGGATCCCCGCCAGGCGGTCGAGCTCGCGCTCACGGTAGCCGTCAGAGGCGTCGGCGAGTCGCGGGAATAGGTTCCCGTGGCGGTCGGTCTTGCCCCGGGACAGAGCCTCGCCCCGTGCCAATCCCCATGCTAAGCATCAGGTTCTATGGGTCGCGCAAGCGCGACCGATACGCCAAAGAGATATAGGGGATGCAAGCGCGACCACGATGCCCCGGCCACGTGGCGGTCAGAGGTTATACTGCAGTCCGAAGCGTGGCGTGCGCAGACTCGCCGGGCCCATGAGCGAGCGTTCTCCGTAAAACAACTGCAGACGCTGGGCTAACCTAAGATCGCCGTACAAGTCCAATTGAGGCCGTTTCGGGTCGTATAAGCGGAGGTCAAAGCCCAATGGCCCGAGAGGCCGGTACAGCGTCTGCAGGCCCAAGTTCGAGTACAAAACACCAAACGAGTACTGAAGCTGCGGTGAATGCCGGAAATCGACCAAGACGTTATAGGTCGTCTGATACCCCAGGTCGTTTGCGCCGAGGGTCAGGTGCGTGGCAAATCCCGGCAAGAGTTCCAGGTTAAGGTCGCTGCTCGGACCCGGCGAGGCGTTGTTCCACGTCAGGCGCACGTGTGCGGTCGCCAGACGGAAACGGTCACCGCTTCCCCCAGCGATCGCACCTGAGTGCGGGGGCGGTGGTGGCGTGGCGGCAGATTGGGGACCGCTGCCGGCGCCGCCGGCGGGCGTGGCGGCGGTGCCCGGCTGCGCGCGAGCCGGTGAGAAAACCCCTAGGATGGCATCTGCCTTGGCGACGGCATCGCTCAGATTGCGCACCGCACCCCGCAGCTCGGCCTGCACGTTCGGGTCTCCGGTGATGCTTTCGATGTCCGTCGCCATCGCCTTCAACTTCTCGCTCGAATCCCGCAGGTTGGCCGTCGCGGTCAGAAGGTTGGCATGCAGCGTCGGATCGCCGGCCACCGATGCGATGCTCGCCATCGTCTTGTTAAGGTTGTCCGAGGTCGCCGACAGGTTATCGATGAGGCGTGCCAGCCGCGGTTCGTTGCCGACGACGAGATGCCGCATTGCCGTCGTCATGGCGTTGACATTGCGTCCGTTGACGGCGATGATCTCATTGAATTGACCGACGAGCGTATTGACGGACGCCACCGTCGCCGTCAGGCGCTGCCCCAAGGCATTCAGGTTGGTGTCTGCGTGAAGGATGAGCTGGTTGGTGTGGGTTGCGACGCCGTTAAAGTTGCGAATCATGCCCGGCAACTCGGTGTTGACGAGCGCCAGGGTCTTGTCGAGTTCCTTCATCCGCTCCTGACCTTCCGAGACCAGGTCGGCGATCGTCGGGGGTACGACACCCTCCGGTTGCTGGGCCTCGGGGAGAACCCGTCGCGGCAACGGTACGGCCGCCGCCAGGTTCGCGGGCGGCGTGATCGTCAGCGTGGACTGTCCGGTGAGCGTCGTGGCCACCGTGAAGACGGAACCTTGGTACACCGTCGTGTCGCCCCCGATGCTGCAGATCACGGTGACGGTTTGGTCGGGGAGCAGGCGGGTGCCGTCCACGGTGCCGACGGTGACACCGGCCAGCTCGACCGAACTGCCCGGCTGGAGCCCGGCGACGTTGCGGAAGTGAACGCCGATCTGGTAGGCATTGCGGCGCAGGGAGAAGTTTCCCAGCACCGCCCAGACGACGAACACCGCGATCAGCGTTGCCAGAGTGAACACACCAACCTTGAATTGCGTCGTCATCCCGTGGCTCCTTACCGGCCGTTGCACCTCTACAGGGGGATGGGCCCCACTTCGCTGCCTTGCAGAAATTGCTGGACGATGGGGTTCTTGGAGCGACGGAACTCCGCCGTCGGGCCGCTCTCGATGATCGCCCCTTCGAAGAGCATGGCGATGTTATCGGAGATGGCGTACACCACTGGCATGTCGTGCATGACGACCACGCTCGTCGCATGCAAATGTGCCTGGATTTGTTTGATCGTGTCGGTAATGACGTTGGTCATGATGGGGTCCAATCCGGTCGTTGGTTCGTCGAAGAGGAGAATCTCCGGCTCATTCACGATTGCCCGCGCAAAACCCACCCGCTTCTGCATGCCGCCCGACAATTCGGCGGGCAGGCGCTGCGCGACGTCGGCCAGTCCCAGGGACTCCAAAGTCTCGTGGACGCGACGGTCGATCTCGTCCCGGCTGAGTGTGGTATGCTCGTACAACGGAAAGGCGACGTTCTCGGCAACCGTCATGGAGTCGAAAAGCGCGGCGGCCTGGAAGGCAAACCCCATCTTCCGGCGCAGTGCATTCAACTCGTTCTCGCGCAAGCCGGCCAGATCCAGTCCGTTGACGATGACCCGCCCGGCAGTGGGCCGCCGCAGTCCGTTGATGAGACGCAAGATGGTGGACTTGCCGGCACCCGATAAACCGATCACCGTGGTCACCTTGCCGCGCTCACAGTCTAAGGTGAGACCGGACAGGACGATCTTGTCGCCGTAGCGCAAGTGGACGTTCTGCAGACGGATTGCGATATCGGTGCCGGGCGCCCCGGGGGAGGCGGGGGCGGCAGACGGACGGGTCGTCACGGGAAGAGCACGTACGAAAGGGCAAAGTTGAGGCCGAAGATGAGGATGATGGCGGTGACAACCGCTTGCGTCGTCACCTTGCCCACGCCTTCCGCGCCGCCTTCGGTCCGTAATCCTTCGTGGCAGGCGACCAGGGCGATGAGAACGCCGAAGATGGCCGCTTTGAGGAGGCCCTTTTCGAAGTCGGCAAACGTGACGAACTGCTGGACAGAGAGCCAATACGTGGGCGGCGGCAGATGGACGCGCAGCCACGCCATGTAGTACCCTCCGTAGACGGCGATGATGTCGGCAAAGACCGTGAGCATCGGCATGCCGACGACACAGGCGAGGAGGCGGGGTACGACGAGCACACGGGTTGGGCTGGCGCCCATCGACTCCAGGGCTTCGATCTGCTCGGTGACCACCATGGAACCCAGTTGCGCGGTGATGGCCGCACCGGCGCGCCCGGCAAAGACGATGCCGGTGAGCATGGGACCCAGTTCACGCACGACACCGAAAGCGACCGAACCGCCGATGATCTGCGAAAAACCGTACTGGACGGCGGACACGGCTGTTTCGAGGGAGATGACGAGACCGGTAAATCCGGATGTCAGGAGAATGATGGGCAATGAGGAGACGATGAGGAACGCCCCTTGGCGCACGGCCTCCCGCGGCCGGAAGCGAAGACGGACCAGATACGAGAGGCTGTCGCGAAACAGAAGCGTGAGACCGCCGACGTACTCGAAGAAACGGCGCGTGACCGGAAACGGCCGCCGCAGCGTGCGCAGGTAGAACGACGTTCCGACGACGCTACTCATCGCCGTTGAGTGCCCGCAGGACCGCCTGCGCTTCTTCCAAGCGCCGCGCCGCAACCGCGCGTTCCGCCGTCAAATTGTACTGCTGCTGGTACACGTCATCCAATCTGCGATCGACCTCCGCGACCTGCGCCCGCGCCTCGCGCACGAGCCGGCCGAAGTAGCGGACCAGCTCCCGCCGGAAGGCGCGCTCGGAGCGTTCGCCGGGCCGGCGTTCCAAGTCCCGGCGGGCGCGCAGGAGGCGCCGGTCGGTAATATGGTGGGCGTCGACGAGCGCCACAACAGCGGCCCAATCCATCTAGCCGCCCGGCCGGCCTGACGCAGGTTGGGGCCGACGCCCGAATGTGGGCACGGCATACGCGGCCAGCACCTCGCGCTGCACCTCGTACACCTTTTCGATCCCCGCTTTCGCCAAGGCCAGCAGCCGGTCGAGGTCCGCCCGGGAGAACGGCTCGCGTTCGGCGGTGCCCTGCAGCTCGACGAAGCGCCCGTCGCCGGTCATCACGACGTTCATGTCAACGTCGGCGTGCGAATCCTCCTCGTAGCAGAGGTCGAGGAGCGGCCGTCCCGCGACGACGCCGACCGACATAGCGCCCAGCCAGTCGACGATCGGCCATCCACGCAGGCTGCCCTTCTCCCGCAGGTGGGCCACGGCCAGGCACAGCGCGATAAAGGCTCCGTTGATCGCCGTGGTTCGGGTGCCCCCGTCGGCTTGTACGACATCGCAGTCCAGCGTGATCGTCCGTTCGCCCAATGCGGCCAGGTCCACGACCGCTCGCAGACTGCGGCCGATGAGCCGCTGGATTTCGTGCGTTCGGCCGCCAACCCGCCCGAGTGCAGCCTCCCGCGGCGTGCGTTCGCTTGTGGCGCGTGGTAAAAGCGCATACTCGGCGGTGACCCAGCCTGTGCCTTTGCCCTTCAGGAACGGGGGCACCCTCTCTTCGACCGTGGCCGCGCAGACGACCTTGGTGTGTCCGGCCTCGATGAGGACCGAACCTTCGGCGAAGCGCAGGTAGCCCGGATGGACGACGAGCGCGCGTGGCTGGTCGTCCGCCCGGCCATCCTGACGTCCGGTCCCAACCTCCCTCACTCGACGGTGACCGTTTTGGCCAGATTGCGGGGCTGGTCAACGTCACACCCCTTGTGATCGGCGATGTGGTAGGCCAGCAGGTACAGCGGCACGACGTTGACGATCGGCGCGATCAACGGGTGCGTCTGGGGTACGGTGAAGGCAACGTCAGCACATTCCAAGGCGCGGTCGTCATGCGGATTGACGACCGCGATGATCCGGCTCTCCCGGGCACGGGCCTCGGCCATGTTGGAGAGGATCTTCTCCTGCACCGGGCTGCGGGTTGCGACGACGACGACCGGAACATTCTCATCCAAGAGCGCAATGGGGCCGTGTTTCATTTCACCCGCAGCATAGCCCTCGGCGTGAATGTAGGAGATCTCCTTGAGCTTGAGAGCGCCCTCCAAGGCAATCGGGAAGTTCACGTGCCGGCCCAGGTAGAGCATGCTCTGGGCCTTGGCGATGCGCCGCGCCAGAGGAATCACCTCTTCGTTGACGTTGAGAGCCTGGTCGACGAGAGATGGCACGTCGCGCAAAGTACGCACCAGCGACGCCCCGAGCTCGGGGTCGAGCGTGCCGCGCAGGCGAGCCAGGTGCAGCGCAAGGAGAACCATATCGACGCACTGAGCGGTGAAACTCTTGGTTGCGGCGACTCCGATCTCCGGACCCGCCCGCATGTAGAGCGTCGCGTCGGCGGCGCGAGCCAAGGCCGAGCCGACGACGTTGGTGACCGCCAGCATGGCAGCCCCGCCGGCTTTGGCGACTCGCACGGCCTCCAGAGTATCCGCGGTCTCACCGCTCTGCGAGACGGCGATGGCAAGCGTCCGACGTCCCACCACGGGGTCGGCATAGCGGAACTCACTTGCCAGTTCCAATTCGACCGGTAGCCGGGCCAGGCTGCGGATAAGATACATACCGTAGGCGGCCGCGTAGTACGCCGAGCCGCAGGCGAACATCGCGACCTTTTCGACATCACGCAGACGTGCGTCATCCAGTCCCAGTTCCGACAGGTCAACGCTATCATCGTCACGCAGGCGGCCGGCCAGCGTGTCTTTGACGACCTTGGGCTGCTCGAACATCTCCTTGAGCATGAAGTGTTTAAAGCCGCCCTTTTCCGCCGCCCGGACGTCCCACGTGATGTGATTGACCTCGCGCTCGACCCGGGTCCCGTCGAACGTCGAAATGGTTGCGCCGTCGCGAGTCACGACGACAACCTCTCCCTCCTGGATGATGAGCTCGCGGCGCGTGTATGCCAACAGCGCCGGAATGTCCGAGGCGACAAACGTTTCGCCGTCGCCCAGACCGACGATGAGGGGTGAGGCGCCGTTGCGGGCAAAGACGAGTTGATCCGGCGCATCCGCGCATAAGACGCCCACAGCGTATGCCCCCCGGACGTCCTTGAGAATAGCGCGTACGGCCGCCGGCAGATCACCCCGGTAGCGCTCCTCGAGCAGGTGAGCGATCACTTCCGTATCGGTCTCACTGGCGAAGCGATGACCGCGGGCCATCAGTTCGGCGCGCAGCGCGGCATGATTTTCGATGATGCCGTTATGGATGACCGCGATCTTGCCGGCACAATCCAGGTGTGGGTGGGCGTTCGTATCCGACGGGCGGCCGTGTGTTGCCCAGCGCGTGTGGCCGATCCCGGCGGAACCGCGCAGCGGCGATTGCGCAAGCGCCTGCTCCAAATTGGCGAGCTTGCCGACCCGCTTGGAGCCGACCACGCGTCCGTCGTCAACGACCGCCACGCCGGCGGAATCGTAGCCCCGGTACTCGAGGCGCCGCAAGCCGTCCAGGAGTACGTCCACAACATTGCGCGGGCCGATGTAGCCGACGATGCCGCACATGAGTTTTCGTCGCCCTCCTCACACGGGGTTGCCTGTATCGTGCCGAAGGCCCATTCGCCCCGCCAGACGTGCGACCTTGAGCCGTTCTGCCGTCAGAATGGCCCGTAGGTCGGATACCGCCCCGGCAAGCGTATCGTTGACGACGCGGTAGTCGAAATCCGCCAAGGCCGCCAGTTCTTCGCGAGCTATCCGCAACCGTTCTTCGATTGCCTCCGGAGAGTCTGCCTGACGCCGTGCAAGACGGCGTTCGAGCTCCGCCGTCGAGGGCGGCGTAAGGAACACGAGGACGGCGCCGGGATACCGCGCCTTAATGGCTCGGGCTCCGTTGACCTCGGGCTTTAGGATGAGATCGCGCCCGCGGGCCAAAGCCTCCTCGACGGTCCGCCGAGGAGTGCCGTACAGATTGCCCGCATACTCCCGGGTCTCAATGAACTCGCCGGCCGCAGCCATCTTCTCAAAGTTGTCCCGTGTGGTGAAATGATAATGGATGCCGTCGCGTTCGTAGGGCCGAGGCGGCCGGGTTGTCACCGAGACGCAGTATTCCAGGTCGGGTTCGTAGGAGCGAAGGCTCTCGATGACCGTATCCTTGCCGGCACCGGAGGGTCCCGAGACCACCAGCAATACTCCCGGGGTTGCACCCCCGGGACCTCCAGCCGCCGTCGCGTCCAATTCTCCCGGCATGTTCCTCGATTCGTGGCTCATCGCACGTTTGGCCCGTGAGCTCGACGACCTTCTTGCGGGATCACGCATCGAGGACATGGTGCCGACGCCCGGCGGGCTTGCGCTCTTCTGTTATCGGCATGGCCGCACGTGGGAGCTGCAGGTTGCGCTCGATCGACAGGTGCCCGCGGCGTGGGCGTGTCCGGCGAGAGCGAGCCCCGCAAGCCGCGATCACAGTCAGACATGGCTGGGCACAGCGCCGTCTTTGGTCAGGGGAGCCCACGTCGACAGCGTGACCGCACTGAGCGGCGATCGCGTCATCGTCATTGACGCGAGTTCCCGCTCGCGGTTCGGTCTGCCTTCGCCGACTCGGCTGGTCCTGGAATTGCAGCCCGGCAAAAGCAACCTCCTCATCCTGCGGCGCGCGAACCGCCACGACGGTCAATGGGTCGTTGTCGCGGTGCGCAAGCACTTTCCGTCAGGAGTCCGGCGGATTACCACCGCCGCACCCTACAGTGCGCCGCCGGCGCGACGAGCAACCCTTGACCGAGCGCACTTTATCCTCGCCGCACGAGATGCAGATCCGGATGACGCCGGGGCTTGGGAACGCTTGGCTCGCGCGTACGATCCGCTGTGCAGTCCGCCTCTGGCGCGCGACGTATGGTGGCTGTGCCGGCGGCGAGCCGAACAGGCCGGTGGCAGGGCGCACGCGTGGCTGGCCGTCTGGGAACACATGCGCGTCGCATTGACGGAACTGTGCGCCCGCACCGGTCCGCTTTATGTTTGGCGGCGCGGCGACGAGCTCGAAGCGATGCACATCATCCCGTTGCACTGGCCGGCCGGCGAATGCACGGAGTGGGAGTCCCTCAATGCCTTCTGCGGCGCAGCGTGTCGCGCATCTGACGCAGCACAGCCGCGACAGACGGCGAGCACGCCGGAATGGGAAAGGGGCGTCCGTGATCGCATCGACCGGTGCAAGCGCGACATCCGGGTCCTTGAAGAGTCGCTGGTTCGTTCCGAGGATCCGGAGTTCTCCATGCATGCGGGCCGCGCTATCTATGCGAATCTGTCGCGCCTTGCGCCCGGCGCGGCCGAACTGACAACTGACGACGGCTGGCACATTGCCCTGGACCCCCGCCTGACGCCTCAGGAGAATGCTGCTGCATACTTCGTCCGGTACCGCAAGGCACGCAGCGGCCGGCAGGCCATTCAGGCACGTCTCGACGCGGTGCGGCGCGATGTCGAGTACTGGGAACAGCTTTTGTGGGACCTGCAGCGTGACGATCTCGCGGCAGACGAACGAACGGCTGCGCAGGCCGAGGCCGCCTCGGCGCTCAGCCTGGCACAGGTCTCTCTGCGGAGGCAGCGGCCTGCGGCCCGCCATCCGGTGGATCTCGGGGATGGGGCTGTGGCGTACATCGGGCGATCCTCTGCTGATAACGATCGCCTCACCTTCGGTTTCGCCGGGCCGAGCGATTTTTGGTTTCATGCCAGGGGTGTGCCCGGCTCACACGTCATCGTCAAGGCTTCGGGCCGGAGTCTCAGCGAGGCCCAGATTCAACGCGCTGCCGCTCTCGCCGCATGCCATAGCCGCGCCGGCCGCGACACGGTGGTCGATGTTGACTATACCCGCCGGCGCTACGTGCGTCGCCGGGGTAAGCCCGGTCTCGTGTCCTACACCCGCGCCCAGACAATCCGCGTTCGTCCGGAAGGGTCTCCCTAAAGATTCTTCGGTCGCGCGCGCGACGGCTACATTTCCGTGGGGTGCCGGTTGCGC
>CADDZI010000048.1 GCA_902812405.1 bacterium
CGCTTATCCTTGGGCGTCGTGAACATCTTCGACGACACGTCAAACTCGATCAGCTGTCCGGGTTCGTTTTCTCCGGCCAGCATGAAGCCGGTATAATCCGAGACGCGCGCCGCCTGCTGCATGTTGTGGGTTACGATGACGAAGGTGTACGCGCCTTTAAGCTCGCGCATGAGGTCCTCGATCTTCGTCGTCGAAATCGGATCCAGCGCCGAGGCGGGCTCATCCATGAGCAAGACCTCGGGCTCGACGGCTAGCGCACGCGCGATGCACAAGCGCTGCTGCTGCCCGCCGGAGAGAGACGCCCCGGACTTGTGCAGCACGTCCTTAACCTCGTTCCAGAGGGCCGCCTTGCGCAGGCTCTGCTCGGCCAGCTCCAGCATCTCTTGGCGGTTGCGCAGGCGCCGCGTCAGGCGCACCCCGGCAAGCACGTTGTCCAACACCGACATCGTTGGAAACGGGTTGGGCCGCTGGAAGACCATCCCGATGCGCCGGCGCATCGCCGTGGGGTTGACGCCCGGCTCATAGAGGTTCTGCCCATCCAAGAACACCTGCCCCTCGACGCGCGTGCCCGGAATGATTTCGTGCATGCGGTTGAGGCAGCGCAGCAGCGTCGACTTCCCGCAGCCGGAGGGTCCGATGAGCGCCGTAATCGCGCCCGGTTCGAAGCGCATGGAGACGTCCTTCACGGCACAGTGCGAGCCGTAGTAGGCGCTCAGGTTCTGGGTGTAGAGAGACTTCTCGCGCGGCGTATCGTTGTTCATCGCACCGAGCGCGCGGGAAAGACCGCGCGGGCCGTCACGTTGAGGAGGAAGACGAAGATGATGAGGGCGAGCGCCCCGCCCCACGCCAGCTGCTGCCAGTCGCGGTACGGCGAGATGGCATACTGGAAGACCAAGAGCGGCAGTGCCTCGGTCGGCGCCGACGGGCTGAAACTCCAGAATTGACTGCCGAACGCGGTGAAGAGCAGTGGCGCCGACTCGCCGGAGACGCGCGCGATGGAGAGCAGCGCTCCGGTGACGATGCCGGCTCGCGCGCAGGGCACGGTCACAAAGAGAATGGCCTTCCACGCCTCCATCCCCAAGGCCAGCGCACCCTCGCGAATGGCCGGGTTGACGAGGCGTACTGCCTCCTCGGTGGTCCGTACGACGATCGGCAGCATGATGATGGCCAAGGCGACGGATGCCGAAAAAGCGGAGAAGTGCTTCTGGGGCACGACGACGATCGTGTAGGCAAACAGGCCGATCGCAATCGAGGGCACGCCGGTCAGCACGTCGCTGAGAAAGCGTACCGCATCCGCCAGCCATCCCCGCCCCAACAGCGCCAGGTAGATACCCGCCATGATCCCGACGGGAATCCCAAACACCGACGCCATGCCCACCGTCATGAGCGAGCCGACGATCGCATTGGCCACGCCGCCGCCCGGAATGCCGACCGGCGTCGGCAAGTTCGTGAAGAACGAGCGGTGAAAGGCCGCCGCCCCGCGCTCCACGACGTAGATGACGATGATTGCCAGCAGCGCGGCGGCCACTCCCGCGCACAGCCAGGTCACCCCCAGCATGAGGACGTTCTTTGCCTGCCGGAGCGCCAAACTCATCGGGTTCTCATCCGCTGCGGAGCGCCGACCCGGCGCACGAGCAGACGCGCACCGATGTTGACGAGCATGCTGATAAGGAAGAGCGCAGAACCGATGCCGATGAGCACCGCAACGTACTGCTTGCCCGTTGCCTCCGTGAACTCGTTGGCGAGAACCGACGCCATCGTGTAGGCCGGTGCGAAGAGAGACAGCGATATCGCGGGCTTGTTGCCGATGACCATCACCACGGCCATCGCTTCACCCAAGGCCCGCCCGAGCGCCAGGACGAGCGCGCCGACGATACCGGACCGCGCATACGGCAAGACCGCCCGGGTGAGCATTTCCCACCGCGTTGCGCCCAGCGCCAGCATCGCTTCGCGCTGGTCGCGCGGCACGGCCTCCAAGATATCCCGCGAGATCGCCGTGACCGTCGGCAAGACCATGATCGCCAAGAGGATGCCAGCGGTGAGCATGCCCACGCCGTAAAAATACCCCTGGAAGAGGGGCAGGAAACCCAGGCTGCGGGCAAGCGCCGGTTCGATGACCGTGCGCATGACCGGCGCCAGCACGAAGAGACCCCAGATGCCGAAGACGACGCTGGGCACCGCAGCCAACAATTCGATCAGCATGGCGACCGGGGTCGCCAGGCGGCGCGGTGCGACCTCAGCCAGAAGCAAGGCGGCGCCGATGCCGACCGGCCCGGCCAACAGCAATGCCAGCGTCGACGTCACGAGCGTGCCGTAGATGAAAGACAAAAGACCGTACTTGCCGCTCGTCGGATCCCACGCCGTGCTCTCCAGAACCCGTATACCGACCGACTGCACCGCAGGCCATGCGCTGATCAGCAAAACGACAAACAGTCCGACGACGACCAGCAGCACAAGCCAGGCGGCCGCGGCAAACAGCCCCAGCACGATGCGGTCGCCTAAGCCGCTCGGCGCACGGCGCCGGCGCGAACGCAGCGTCAGAGCGGGCACTGTAACAACGTCGGTACCGTCTTGGGCCATCCCGTTGGACCGTCCGCACTCTTCACATCGCAACAGATGAGGAAGGCGATGCGCAGATTTTGTCGGCTGCCTGCGCACCGCCTTTTTTCGTAGGCACCGCCGCCGCCCGTCGACCCCGCACCGCGGCCGGCCGCGGCGAGCAAGCGGGCAGCAAAGCACCCGCGCCCCGTGCGCGCGGCTACGTGCTGACGCCGGCCAGAGCTTTGATGGCTTCGGCTTGGACGTTGGGGGGCAGCGCCACGTAGCGCACGCGGGTCGCGTACGACTGGCCGTCGGTCACAAGCCAGCGCATCAACTTGACGAGCTCTTTACCCTTGGCCGGGTCGGGCTGATGCTGCCACAGCATCACCCACGAGTACCCGCAAATCGGGTAGCTGTCCGCGCCGGGCATGTCGACGATCGAGAAATCCGTAGGGCTCACGTTGGGCTTGTGGGACGCCGCAGCCCGCACGGTCTCCACGGTCGGGTAGACGTACCGGCCGGCACGGTTGCGCACGGCCGCGTACTGAATGTTGTTCTCCAGCACGTACGCCAGCTCGAGGTAGCCGATCGCGCCCGGCGTGTTGCGGATCTGACCCGCCACGCCTTCGTTCCCCTTGGCACCTACCGACGACGGCGCCGGCCAGCTGACGACCTTGGATGTTCCCACTTGCGCCTTCCACTGCGGGCTGATGTGCGCCATGTAGTCGGTGAAGATGTACGTCGTGCCGCTGCCGTCGGCGCGGTGGACGACGACGATGGAGAGGTTGGGGAACGAGATTCCCGGGTTGAGCCGTGCGATCTCGGGGTCGTTCCAATTCGTCACCTTACCCAGAAAGATATCCGCCAGGGTCTGCTGGTCGAGCTTGATGTGCGCCGGACCGTTGGGCAGATTGTAGGCGATGACGACACCGCCCAGGGTCACGGGCAGCTGGACGACCGGTCCGCCGGCGGCCTCGGCCGCCCTTAGCTCCGCCGGCGCCAAGGGCACGTCGGACGCCCCGAAGTCAACCGTTTTGGCGGTAAACTGCTGGATACCGCCACCCGAACCGATACTCTGGTAGTTCACCTGGACGCCGTTTTCGCGGTTGTACTCGTAGAAGGCGCGCAGGAAGAATGGGGCATCAAAGGTCGAGCCGGCGCCGGTGAGCAGGACGTCGGCCCAGGCAAAGGATCCGCCCGCCAGCAGCACGCCGGCGGCAATCAGGGCACAAAGGACACGCTGTCGTTTCACGCTACACTCCTGTCGGTAGTCTCGGTAGTCGATGGGCGCGCCACCCCGCGGGGGGCCGCGCTGCACGGACCCTTCGAGCATACCCGAGAGACGTCAAGCGTAGGTTAAGACGTTCTTAAGGAAGGTTAAGGCAAAGCGGCTTAGGTCGCCGGCTCCGTATGGGGGCTGAGGATCTCGTCGCTGTGCGCGATGAACTCGTTGAACTCGACGACCGATCGCTTCAGCTTCTTGGGCACCCCCTCGACCATGTAGACGACGCGCTCGCAGATGTTCGTCGAGTGGTCGGCGATGCGCTCCAGGTAGAGCGCAACGAGGATGAGGTTGCTGGCACGGCCGATGGCCTTGGGGTCTTTGGCCATGAACTGGATGAGCTCGCTGAAGACCCGCCGGTAGAGGCGATCCACTTCGTCATCTTTCTCGGGGACTTTGTGGGCCATCTCGGCGTCGTGGTGCGCGAATGCGTCGAGCGCCTCGCGCAGCATCTCGCGGGCCTTGGCGGCCATCAGCGGCAGGTCGACCGGCGGACGCAGCAGCGGCTCGTTGGCCAGGTTCTTCGTGATCTGGGCGATGTCGCAGGCGTGATCGCCGATCCGCTCCAGGTCGATGATGATGTCGAGCATGGCGGCGATGGTCCGCAGGTCGCTGGCCATGGGCTGCTGCAGCGCCAGCAGGTTCAGGCAGTTGGTCTCGATGAGGACGTTGAGGTCGTCGATGTAGTCGTCGGCCTTGAGGATCTCCTCGGCCAGCGCGACGTCGCTGCGAGTGAGCGCATCCACGGCCTTGGCGATGGCCTCCTCGACGAGGCTCCCCATGCGCAGGACGTTTTGCTGAGTCTCGTCTAAGATACGGTGGAAATTCTCGCGGCCCACGTCGCCGTCACCTCCTTGCGGTACATCCTTAGCATTATAGGCCGTGCGCGGGTATTTGTAAATCGCGCGGCAGCCGGCAGATGAAGCGCGAGCCGGCCCCGAGCTCGCTCTCGGCACTCACGCTGCCGCGGTGCGCCTCGACGATGTGCTTGACGATCGCCAATCCCAGACCCGTGCCCGACCGGCCGCGCGCCCGCGCCGGGTCGACGACGTAGAAGCGCTCGAAGATGTGGGCCAGGGCCGTGGAGGGGATGCCGGACCCGGTATCCGCCACCTCGATGACGGCCGTATCCCCGTCGGCGTATGTGCGAACGGTCACGTTGCCGCCGGGCGGCGTGTGGCGCAGAGCGTTGTCCAGCAAGTTTGTCAGCACCTGGGACAGTTTGTCGCGGTCAGCGGTCACCTCTAGCCCCTCGGCCGGCAGCTCGCAGGCAAGCCGCACCTCCCCCGCCTGCGCGCGCGCTTCTTGCGCCCGCACCGCCTGGCGGCAGACCTCGCCGACATCCACCCGCCCCAGGCGCAGTTCGAGCTTGCCACTCTCCAGGCGCGCCAAGTCCAGCAGGTCTTCGACCAACGCGATCATGCGCTCGGTTTCCTGGGCGATGCTGCTGAGGAATTGTTCGCGCGCCGCTTTGTCGACGCCGCTCTGAAGAGTTTCGACCATCAGCTTCACGGCGGTCAGCGGCGTACGCAACTCGTGGGAAACATTGGAGACAAACTCCCGGCGCACAGCTTCAAGTTCGCGCACGCGCGTCGTGTCGCTGACGATGATCAGCACGCCGCCCGGGCCGAGCGCGGGGTGCGGCAACGTCGTCACAACGAGGTGGCGCTCGGCACCCGAGGTGAGGTGCGTGATCGCCGCCGTGTCGCGCGCCCCCTCGCGAATCGTCGCGGCCACCCGGCGATCGAGCTCCGAATTGCGCACGATCTCAATGAGAGCCCGGCCCCGGGCGCGCTCCGGCGACACGCCGAAAATGTCACCGGCGGCGGCGTTGAAGACGTCGATGCGCCCGCCTGCGCCCAGCGCGATGACGCCCACCGGCAGGGCATCTACGATGCCCGCCAGGCCAAGTGCCGCGCCGTTGGCACCGCGGGTGTTGCCGCCGGCCCTACCGCTGCCGGCATCGGCGGCCGCCGGTGATACGGCAGTCTGCAAGACGTCGGGCGCGGGAGGTGCGCCGGACCGCGGTACTGCAGCGGCAGCCTGCGGATCACGGCCGCCAGGGCGCTCCACGCCGCCCGTTACAGTCCAGACCAAAGCTGCGACTGCAAGGGCACATGCCGCAACGATGCCCAGATGCAGAGCGCCGCGCGGGCTTGCCGCGAGACCCGCGACCACGACCAAAGCTGCGGCAGCGACTGCCGGCCATACCCTGTTCACGGCGGTGTCGGCAGCCCCAGACCGGTTAGTCTCGGAAGAGGTAACCGCGGCTGCGCACCGTGATAATGTGCTTGGGGTTGTTGGGATCGTCTTCGATCTTCTCGCGCAACCAGCGAATGTGGACGTTGACGGTTTGCTGGTCGCCATAGAAATCGTAACCCCACACGCGGTCCAAGAGTACTTGGCGCGTCACGACCCGCCCCTTGTTTTGCAGCAGGACGTGCAGGAGGCCAAACTCTTTGGGCGCCAGGTCGATCACCTTGCCGTTCTTGCTCACACGTTGGCGATCGAAGTCCAGCTCGATGTCGCCGCCGCGCAAGACGGTGGACGGTATCGGTGCCGCGCCCGCCTGGGCCAGGCGCCGCAGGTGAGCTTTGACGCGGGCCAACAGCTCGTAGATCGAAAAGGGCTTGGTGATGTAGTCGTCCGCGCCGATCTCCAGGCCCAGCACCTTGTCGATCTCCTGGTCTTTGGCGGTCAGCATGAGCACCGGGACCGCCGAGCGCCGGCGAATTTCCCGGCACACTTCGATGCCGTCCAAGACGGGCAGCATGATGTCGAGCAGCACGAGGTCCGGTTTTTCGGCCTCCACCGCCGACAGCGCCTGGCGCCCGTCGCCGGCCGTGCACACCGCGTAGCCGTTGCGCTCGAGGTTGAAGCGCAAGGTCTGCAGGATGGCTGCCTCGTCGTCGACGACCAGGATCTTGGGCATTTTGGCCGGGCGCATCTCGGTCATACTTCGCGCGTTCTGCATCCCGTAGCCGCCTTACCTTTCCGCGTCCGACGCACATTAACCACTCTTAACGTGGCACGACACTGAAACCGTGGTACGCCCAGGAGTACCACACCCCGTAGCTGCTGGCCGCAATCGAGAGCGCGATCAGCGCGTAGGCGAACACGGTCGGATACCGCTGCAGGCCGCGGGCGACGAGCGGCAGCAGAAATGGTGTGAAGTCCAAACTGTGACGCATGCCGAACTGTTCGAAGCCGTTGACGTAGTACAGAAGCGATGGCAGCGCCGTGAGCAGCGTCGCACTCCACCACAGGAGTGATTCGCGCTGCCGCGCGTCCGCCAAAAAAGCCAAGGCCAGCGCCGGACTCGTAAACGTCAGCGCGACGCCGTACGACGTCGGCTTGAGCCACGGGAAACCGTCGAGGAACTGCGGCGGCAAGAAGAAGAAACTGTAGAGATTGAACGGCAGGTAGCGCAGGCGGAACGGAGATCCGGTCGGCTCACCGACCTGGTCCTGGTGATACCACAGCGTGTAGCCGATGTCGCCCAGCGTGTGCCAGCGCGCATAATTATAGCCGGCGTAGAGAATGAAGAGCGGCGCCGCTCCGAGCACGAACTGCTCCAGTCTGCGCAGGTCGCGCGGCGTCTGTGCGGCGAGCGCCGCGCCCAGCGGCAGCGCGGCCAACACCATCGGGAAACGCGTCAGCGCGGCGCACGAGATCAAAAAACCCAAGAGTGCGGGGCGGCGCCGGCCGTACCATTCGGCAACGGCGAGCATGGCGAACATGACGCCGACGACGTGCGCGAACATCCAGACGGCCGAAAATGCCGTCGACCAAAACAGCACGGTGCCAAACGCGAGGAAGGCAGTCAGCCACAGGCGCTGCGTTTCGCCCAGACCCATGCGCCCGAACGTCACGTATGCCGCGGCGACGGCCACGGCGCCGCAGATGGCGGCCACGAAGGTTTGAGGTGCCGCCGTCCCCATGATTGCGACGAGCGGCAGCATGAGAACCGCGGGCAGCGGGCCCTCGATGATGTACCAGTGGCCGCGGTACAAGATAGCATCGATGCCCGGGGGTTGCGAGGGAATCCAAACCCGGCCGTGGAGGAAGGCATCCGCCAAGAGCACGTGGTTGTTGTAGACCGTGTTGCGTAGGCCGGTCGCCACCACATAGACGGCCAGCACCGCACCGAAGACAAGGCCGGTACGCACGGCGCCGGGGCGCCTGAAAGCCCGGGCGATGGTCACGGGCCGCCGGCCGCACCGGTCTGGCCGGGCGGCGTAAAGACGTCGGGCGGGATCGTGTTGGGGAAGCTATAGCCCGTAAAGCGGATGGATTCTTTATAGACGGCGGGTGGCGTGCTCTCCGGCACGCTGCACACGACCGCAACGAACGACGGCAGCCAGTAGCGGCCGTTTCCCGAGAACTCGATGCTCCCGCTGCCGGCACACGTGTCTCCGGTAACGGCAAACGTTTCGCGCAGCGGCAAGTGGGTCCGCACGTCCACGTAGAGAGATGTGAGCATGAAGTCCGACGCCGCATTCTTGGTCAGGATGAAGGCATAGGCTTTGCGGCCGTTGACGAGACTGACGCCGGCCGGAGTCGCCGCGTAGTCGTCTGCCGCCACCATAAATTGCACCGGGTCATACGGCCACGTGCTGCGATGCAGGATGCGCGACGCCGGTGGAATGAGGGGCGTGCCGTTGACGCTCAGGGTGTCGTTGCGTTCGTCCCCGTCGTTGGTCCAGTAGACGCGGTGCTGCTCGGTGACGATGCGGCCCGGACCGCTGCGCGTGACGACGTACCCGAACTCCATGTACGGTGGGAGCGGGTGTGCGGCCAGCGCCGCGCGATATTTACCCAAAATCGTCTCCGCCGCGCCCCACGCCGGCAGCACACCGAGTATTACCAGACCGGCGGCTATGGCTAGAGCGGCATATGTCGGGAGGCTACGTGCCAGGCCGGTACCTGTGCGTGCGGTACGTGTCGGGAGGATACGCGTCAGTGCGGTACGTGTCCGGCCGGCTTGCCAACGACGTCCGCGCCACGGCGCGCAAAAGGCCGCTTCCAAACCTAGTCCAAGAACCGGGCGGCTACCCACGCGCAGCGGCACGGAGGCCCGCGCCAATCTCGGCGGTCGGATGGATCTCCGGTTACCCGCGCGCAGCGGCACGGAGTGCCTCGACGGCGGCGTCGAGGGCGGCCCGCGTGCCGGCCGGCTTTCGGCCTCCGCCCTGGGCGGCGGTCGCCGATCCGCCGCCGCGCCCTTCAACGTGCGGCGTCATCGCCGCGAGGATGTCCTTCGCCGAGATGCCGCGTGCCGCCAGGCTCTGCGCGACGTTCACGCTCAGTGTGACGCGCTCGCCATCCGCGCCCGCCACGACGACGACGCCCTCACCCAAGGCCTCGCGCAGCGCATCCGCCAACGGGCGCACCTGCTGTGGACCCGCGGCCTGCACCGCAACGTAGCGCACGCCGTTTTCGGCTTGGGCCTGCGCCACGTGGCGCGAAGCTTCGGCCTGTGCCAGCTCGCTCTCCAGACGTTCCAGCCGGCGCGCGAGTTCGCGGCGCTCCTGTTCGATGCGGCGCACGGCCTGGCTCAGTTCATCCTGCGGGGCGGAGAGCAGGTCGGCGGCCGTGGCGGCCTCGTCGCGCAGGCGCCCGATGTAGCTGTCGGCCGCCGCCGACGCCAGGCCCTCGACGCGCCGCACGCCGGCGGCAATCGCGCTCTCGGACAGCAGAACGAAGTGGCCGATCTCGCCGGTGGACGAGACGTGCGTGCCGCCGCACAACTCGACGCTCGGCCCGAAGGTAACGACGCGGACCTCATCCCCGTACTGTTCGCCCTTCATGTAGACGGCGCCGCGCGCGACGGCCTGGGCAAAGGGCATGCTCTCGACCTGACGGTGAAAATCCGAGCGAATCAATTCGTTGACGCGGCCTTCGACCTGACGGGCCGTTTCGCGCGACAAGGCGCCCGTCGGTGCATCGAAATCGAAGCGCGTCCGGTCCGGGAAGACGGCGCTGCCGCGCTGCGCCACTGCATCGCCTAGTACGTCTTTGAGCGCGCGTTGCAAGAGGTGCGTCACCGTGTGGTGCCGGCGGATCTCGCGCCGCCACGCCGGATCGACAAGCGCTTCGACCGTCTCCCCGACGCGCAGGCTGCCGGCCGTGACGACGCCTTTGTGCAGGATGCGCCGGTACCTTTTGTCCTGGTACTGCGTGTCGCGCACCTCAAACGAGGCCGCCTCTGGGCCGGCCTTGGCAATGATGCCACGGTCGCCGGCTTGACCGCCCCGTTCCGCGTAAAACGGCGTGCGGTCCAGCACAACGATGCCGCTTTGTCCCTGCTCCAACACCTCGACCGGCGCACCCTGCTCGTCGAAGAGCGCAACGATAGCTGCCTGCGCTTCCAATTCCTCGTACCCGACGAATGCGGAACCCGGCACATCGACAAGCTGGCCCTGGGCGGGGCGCAGGGCACTGCGCTTGGCAGCCGCATCCCGGCGCGCCCTCTCCCGCTGCTCGTCCATGGCCGCACGGTAGCCGGCCAGATCTGCCGTTAGGCCCTGTTCGCGCGCAATTTCGGCGGTCAGCTCGGGCGGAAACCCGTACGTGTCGTGGAGTTCGAAGACGTCGCGGCCCGGTAACACGTTCTCACCGCGCGCGCGCACGGCGTCGAGGAGGGCGGCCAAGCGCGCCTCGCCCCGCGCCAGCGTGCGTGCAAAGAGTTTCTCCTCGGCAGCTAGAACGCGGCGCGCCTCCGGGGCGGCATCGCGCAGCTGCGGATAGCCGTCCTCCAGCGAGGCGACAACCGCATCCACGAGGCCGCTGAAGAAACCCTCGGGCAATGCCAGGCGCCGCCCGGCGCGCAAGGCTCGCCGCATGAGGAAGCGCATCACGTAGCCGCGCTCGCTATTCCCGGGGCGCACGCCGTCGGCCGCCAAGAACACGGCGGCACGTGCGTGATCGGCGATCACGCGCCGGGCAACCGCGGCTTCCTCCGCAGGCAGGCTTGTCGTGCCCTCCGGTTTCGGCAGCGCATGAATGATGCTCGTGTACAGCTCGGTGTCGAAGATCGAGGTCTTCCCGGCCAGGATCATGCAGAGGCGTTCAAAGCCCATCCCGGTATCGATGGCGTGCCGGGGAAGGGGATGCAACTCGCCCCCGGCGTCGCGGTCGTACTGCTGGAAGACGAGGTTCCACACCTCGATGAACCGGTTGCAGTGCGGACAGCCCACGGCGCAGTCGGGGCGGCCGCATCCCGCAGCCGGCCCGAGGTCGTAGAAGATCTCTGAACAGGGTCCGCACGGGCCTGTCGGCCCCATATCCCAGAAGTTGTCTTCGCGGAAGCGCGAGATGCGCCCGGGATCGAGGCCCGCTTCTTCGCCCCACAGGGCCGCGGCTTCGTCGTCGTCCACGTACACCGTGGCATACAAGCGATCGCGGTCCAGCCCCAGTTCGCGCGTCAGGTATTCCCACGCCCACGCGATGGCTTCGCGCTTGTAGTACTCCCCGAAGGAAAAATTGCCGAGCATCTCCAGGAACGTGGCGTGCCGCCCGGTGCGGCCCACGCTTTCGATGTCGTTCTTGCCGCCCGCCACGCGCAGGCAGCGTTGGACGGTGACGACGCGGGGCGCTGGCGCCGGCGCCTGCCCCAAGAAGACCGGCACGAACTGCTCCATGCCGGCAATGGTAAACAAGGTCGTCGAGAGCGCGTCCGGCACGAGGCTCGCGCTTGGCAGATGGACGTGCCCTCTGGCGACGAAGAAGTCGACAAAAGATTGACGGACGGCCTGCGGTTTCATGCTGCTCCGGGTAGACGGCGGCGGCGCGGCGCTACGTCTCTTGGACGACGTTCTTCAACTTCTCCAGGGCCCGTTGCTGCAGCCGCGAGACGTGCATCTGCGACACCCCCAACCGCTTGGCCACGTCCACCTGGGGCATGCCCTCGTAGAATCGCAGGTACACGACCACCCGCTCCCGGCGGTCAAGTGCTCCGAAGGCCCGCTCCAGGAGGGCCCTGTCCTCGAGCAGGCTCAGATCGGCGTCCTCTTGCCCCAGGTAGTCCTGCAGCGTCGCCGCACGCTCGCCGCCTTCGCTGAGCTCGGAGTCCAACGACAGCAGGTTGTACATCTGGCCCAATTCCTGGGCTTCGATGATTTCTTCTTCGCTGGCCTGGAGGCGGCGCGCCAGGTCGACGACGGTCGGCGCGCGCCCGAGTTCCATGGTCGCGGTGTCCAGAGCGCGGTTGACGGCCTGGTTGAGCTCCTGCAGGCGGCGTGGGATGCGCACCGCCCAGCCCTTGTCGCGGAAGTACCGTTTGATCTCGCCGATGATCGTCGGCGTCGCGTAGGTCGTGAACTCGACGCCGCGCGCAATGTCGAAGCGATCGACGGCCTTGATGAGACCCATGGTGGCCACCTGGACGAGGTCATCGAGCTGCTCGCCGCGGTTGGCGAAGCGGACGGCAAGGTAGCGCGCCAGGTTGAGGTGCTTCACGACCAGCTCGTCGCGTAGCGCCGGATCTTTAGTTTGCGCATAGCGCCGAAACAGCTCGCGGGTCGCTTCCCGGTCGAACCGTTCTTCGAGTGCCTGCGGGGAGGTAACCTCGGGCCCGCTCATGCCGCTCAGCTGCGCAGGTACTTCGTCATGCGCAGGCACGTGCCGGTCTGGGGATCGACCTCGTACTCCACCTCGTCCATGAGCGAGCGGATCAAAAAGACGCCGAGCCCGCCGACCTGCTGGTCGCCGGGACGCTTGGGGGCCAATGCTTCCGGCGACGTGCCGCGTCCGTGGTCGGTGACGGAAATCGTCAGCCGGTCGGGGAGGATGCGGCAGGCGATGATGATCGCGTCGGACCCGGTGGCGTGCTGGATGCAGTTCGTGCAGGCCTCGGCGACGGCCAATTTGAGGTCTTCGATGTCGTCGATGGAAAACTGCAGCCGGCTGGCAATCCCGGCAACCGCCAGGCGCGCGACACCCACCCACTCGGCCCGGCTGGGGATGCGCAGCTCCACGACGCCGTCGCTGGCCACGGCGGCGGAGGCTACAGATTCTCGCATGCCGCAGCTTCGGTATCGTAGATGCCGAAGATCTTCACCAGCCCGGTAATGTCGAAGATCTTCTTGATCTGCGGATTGGTGCAGACGAGGTTGACGGTGCCGGCGTGCTCGCGCACCCGCTTGAGGCTTCCGATGAGCACCCCCAGGCCGGTCGAGTCGATGTAGCGCACGTTCTCCAGGTTGATGACGAGATCGTAGTGCCCGGCGTCGATGAGACCGGTGAGCGCCTCCTTGACTTTGGGCGACGTGTAGACGTCGATCTCGCCGTTGAGGTCGACGACCTTGCACGGCCGCTGGCCGTCGTGCTGGCGAACGTTGACTGCGATGTCCATGCCGCCTCTCGGCCGTTTACTCGGTCTCGAACTCGTCGCGCTTGGTGCGCGCCGCTTTCTTCCCGCTTTCAATGGCGTCGTTGAGTTGCGAGCGCACATTCTCCAGCGTCTCCTTGCCGCGGCGGGTCAGCTCCTCGGCTTGGCTGCGCAGGTCCTGCGCCAGATCGGCCGCCCGGTCGCGCAGATCGCCCGCCAGGTCCATCGCCTTTCCTTTGAACTCGTGTGCTTTGCCGCGAATGAGATCCCGCGTCTCTTCGCCGCTTTGCGGCGCCAAGACGATGGCGACGACCGCGCCGATGAGGGCGCCGATCAGCAGGCCGGCGGTAAAGCCCAGCCCCGACCCGTTGCGGTTATCCTGTTGTTGGTCCATCTGCGTGCTCCTTTGCGACTGCGTTAGCATGGTTGGGTGAGACGGCATGCCGGCGGTGCGGCGTGTCGGCCGCCGCC
>CADDZI010000049.1 GCA_902812405.1 bacterium
GAAGTCATTGCGCTCAAGTCCGGCCACGCGCTCCACGTGGCGGCCGCGCGCGAGTTACGGGCGCCGCTGGCGGCGGCGGCCAGTGCCCGCTAGCGTCCACGTCGCGCCGGTGACCGCACGGCGCGAAGCGCGGGGCGCGGCGCCGTCGGCCGCGGCGACAGGGGCGTGAGGCGTCAGGCGAGGCGGCATGACGTACGTTGACATCCGCTCCATCATGGAGATCCTCCCGCACCGCTATCCATTCTTGCTCATCGACCGCATTCTGGAGCTGGAGCCGCAAAAGCGCGCCGTCGGCTACAAGAACCTGACGATGAACGAATGGTTCTTCGCCGGTCACTTCCCGAACAACCCGGTCATGCCGGGCGTCCTCATCATCGAAGCCATGGCCCAGCTGGGCGGCACGGCGATCATTGAACCGACGGCCACCGCCACGACCGTCCCCTACCTGGCGGGGGTCGACAAGGCCAAGTTCCGGCGGCCGGTCGTGCCCGGCGACAAACTCATGATGGAAATCAACGTCATGTGGATCCGCATGAACATCGGGCGTCTCAACGCCGAAGCGCGGGTCGACGACCAGCTCGTCTGCAGCGCGGAGCTGGCCTTCTCGATCGTCTCGGATACCCGGCTCTTCCGGCTCGACGCGTCGGTCCTGCACCTCTGATGAAGCCGCTGCCGACGCCCGGCACGGCGCCCACGCCGCCGCCGGCGCGAACCGCGATTCACGCCCTGGCGGTCGTGCATCCCAATGCCAAGCTCGGCCGGGCGGTCGAGATCGGACCGTTCTGTATCGTCGGCGCCAACGTCAGCATCGGCGACGGCACGCGGCTCATCGCCAACGTCATCGTCAACGGGCACACGACGATCGGCCGGCACAACGAAATTCACCCCTTCAGCGTCATCGGCGCTGCCTCGCAGGACAAGAAGTACCGCGGCGAGGTGTCGTACGTGCGCATCGGGGATCGCAACGTCATCCGCGAGTACGTGACGATCAACCGCGGCACGGGCAGCGGGAGCGAAACCGTCATCGGCGACGACAATCTCCTCTTGGCCTACGTGCACGTCGCGCACAACTGCCGCATCGGCAACCGCGTCGTCATGTCCAATTGCGCGCAGCTGGCCGGCCACGTGCTCGTCGGCGACAACGCGACGATCGGCGGGCTGGTCGGCGTCCACCAGTTCGTGCGCATCGGCCGCATGGCGATGATCGGCGGCATGAGCCGCGTCGTCAAGGACATCCCGCCGTTCGTGCTCGTCGAAGGCAACCCGACGGTGATCTACGGTCTCAACACGGTCGGCCTCAAGCGCGCCAACGTTCCGCCGGAAACGATGGCCGAGCTGAAAGAGGCCTACCGCATCCTGTACCGCTCCAACTTGAGCCTGACGCATGCCTTGGATAAGTTGCGCACCATGGTCCGCACGCCCGAGGGACGCGAACTCGTCGCCTTTTTGCAGGAAGAGACCGACCGCGGCATTCTCAAGCGTTGAGGTACGCACCGGCCGACGTCACGTTCCTCGCAGGCGAGGCGTCGGGCGATTTGCAGGCGGCCCTGGCGGCCGGCGCGCTGCGCGAGCTGCGGCCGGCGCTGACGATCTCGGGCATCGGCGGAGAGCGCCTGCGCGCCGCGGGGGCCCGGGTCTTCTACGAGTCGCCGGACTTGGCGAGCATCGGACCGCTGGCTGTTCTGCCGCGCATCCCCCAGCTGTACTTTCTCTTGCACGGCCTGGAGGCGGCGCTGCGTCGCCATCCGCCGGGGCTTTTGGTTCCGGTGGATGCCGGGGCTTTCAATCTGCGTCTGTGCACGCTGCTGCGCCGCCACGGCTACCGCGGACCGATCGTGTACTACTTTCCGCCCGGCGCGTGGCTGGATAACGCGGAGCAGGCACGCCGGGTGGCGAGCCTTAGCCTTCCCGTGACGCCGTTTGCGCACCAGCGTGATTTCTACGAGCGCCTGGGCTTGCGTATCGCGTACTTCGGACATCCGCTGGTGTCGGTCATCGCGCCACGTGCGGCGGATGCCGACCTGGGGGGGCCGAGTATTGCGGTACTGCCCGGCAGCCGTGCACAGGAAGTTGCGTTGCACGTACCGGTCTTGGCCCGCGCGGCGGCGCAGGTGGCCTCGCACGGGGGCCTGCACTTCGTCGCGGCGGCGGCAACGCCGGCGCGCGAACGCCAGATCCGCAGGCTGTGGGAGCGTCACGGAGGCCCGCAGCCGCTGCAGATTGTGCCGGCGTCCGCGCGCGCGGCGCTCGAAGAGGCCGCGTTGGCGTGGGCGGCGTCCGGCACGGCCGTGCTGGAAGCCGCTCTGCTGGGCGTTCCCGTCGTCTCCTTCTATCGCCTGACGCCGGCGCAGTACCGCTTCGCCCAACGCTGGCTGCCGCCGCACCTGTTGCGCACCGTCGCCTTGCCGAACCTCGTGCTGGGCCGGCAGGTGATTCCCGAATTGTTGCAAGACGATTTCACGGCTTGCGCCGTGGTGCGCGAAAGTGAACGGCTCCTCTCCGATGAGGCCGCGCGGCGCGCACAGCGCGAGGCGTTCGGTGAATTGCGCGTTGCCTTGGGACCGCCGGACGCGCTCTATCGCATTGCGCTGTTTCTTGCCGGCCAGCTCGAGGCGCAGGCCGCATGAGCCGGCTCGTCATCTACCACACGTCGGACATCCACTCGCGCCTGGGTTTTGGACGCAGGCTGGCCGAGATCGTAGGTGCCGAGCCCGCGAGCCTGCTTGTCGATTGCGGCGATGCCCTGCGCGGCTCGTCGGTCTTGTACGTCGCCGCGGAGCCCGTTGCGGACGAGATGCGCCGCGCGCCGTATGCGGCGATCGCCGTCGGCAACCGCGAATTTCACTACCTGCATGCGGCGTTTGCTGCACGTGCCCGCCTTTTGCCCGCGCCTCTTGTGTGCTCAAACCTGCTCGACCTGTGGCATCGGCCGGCCGTCTTTGCGCGCGAGCTCACGGTGCACCGGGGCGGTTTGTGCATCCGGATTTTGGGTCTTTTGGTTCCGCAGTACCGCACAGGCTCGGGATGGGAACGCATCTTCGGCTGGCGCTTTGTGGCCCCCGAGCGCGCCCTGCAGGAGTGGGCGCCGGCGGCCTCGGGCTCACCTGACGGCCGGCCTGTTCGCGCCGATGCAACGATCGTGCTCTCACACGTGGGGCTGGCGGCCGACCGCGAGGTTGCACACAGCGCAGGCTGGCTGACGGCCATCTTGGGTGGGCACTCGCACGTGGCCTTGAAGGAACCCGACGTCGTCAACGGCGTGCCCATCGCTCATCCGGGCGCCTACGCGCAGTACGTCGGGCGGCTTGAACTGGCAATCGAAAACTGTTCCTCGCGGGTTGTCGGCTACGATTTACTTCCGCTTGGTGCCGCTCCCGAGCGTCCGGCGGCGCTGCGAAAACGCGCCGAGTTGCGGCCCAGGCATGCAACGCCGTGACGGACCGCGCACAGTCCAACGAGACGGATGCCCGTCGACTCGCGGCCGGGAGCAGCCCCTGCCCGCAGTCGCATCGTCGCGTCTTGCTCGTCAGCAACGGTCACGGGGAGGCGGCAATCGCCGGCTACATCGCGCGGGCGCTGACAGCCGGGGGCGCAGACTTTGCCGTCGAGCACATGGCGCTGGTCGGCGGATCGGGCGAAGCGGCTGGACTGCCGCTTGTTGGTCCCAGCCGGGAGATGCCCTCGGGCGGACTTGTCGCCAATTGGAACCTTCGGGCACTAGCCGAGGACCTGAGTGCAGGTCTCGGATCGCTTACCTTGCAGCAACGCCGCTTTCTGCGCGAGTGGGGACGCAGCTGCAAAGGCACCGTGGTCGCGATCGGGGATATCTTCTGTCTGTGGATGGCGCTGTGCGCCGCGCCGCGGCCGGTGTTCGTCGCAACGGCCAAGTCGGACGCGGTTGCCCGGCATTCGTTCTTAGAGTGTCTCGTGGCACGCCGGGCCGCGGTTGTCTTCGCCCGCGACCCGGCGACTGCCCGGTCTTTGGCTGCAGCCGGCGTCAACGCCCGTTACGAGGGCAACGCGATGATGGACGGCACCCAGCCGCAGGGATACGATCTCGGCGTCAATCCGGACGCCGTGCGCCTCGGCGTCTTGCCCGGCAGTCGCCGGCCGGCCATCCCCGCCGCCCTGGCGGCCCTGGAACGCCTGCGAGCCATTGAGGAACTCTTCCGAAGCCGCGGACGGCCCGTCCAAGCCTTCCTCTCCGTTGCGCCCGGCGTCGACCTGGGCGAAATGGTAAGGGCTATGCGCGAGGCGGCGGTTGACCTTGCGTTTCCGCAACCGCGAGCTGGCGAAGGCGCCGTGGCGCGAGGGCGGTGCAAGGGACTGGAAGTCGTCGTCGTGAGCGGCGCGTTCGGCGACCTCTTGGCCGCCGCGCAGGTCGTTTTGGGGCAAGCCGGAACAGCCAATGAACAAGCTGCGGGGGCCGGGCGTCCGGTCGTCGCGGCGCTCGAACCCAACGAGAGTCCGAACAACATGTCCTGGTATCGAATGCGCCAAAAACGCCTGCTGGGCGACGCTCTGCTCGTGCTGCCCGGCGAACCGAGAGCCTTCGCGCAAGGCGTCGTAGCCCTAGTTGACGACCCGGCACGCTGTGCACGCATGGCCGAACAAGGGCGCGCCCGCATGGGCGGGCCGGGTGCATCGGTTGCCATCGCAAAGACTATCGCGGGGCAGGCGCTCGCGACGGCGGGACCGGCTGCCGGTGCGGTCCGGGCCGGAGGCGACCTGCCGTGAGTCCCACGCTGGCCGCCGACCATGCGCCTGCCGTAGAGCCTCTAACGCCCGCGCGCAGCGGTCGCACCCTGCGGCTTGTCGCCTGTTTGCCGCTCGCAGCCGCCGCACTCGGCCCGCTCCTGCCCTTCCTGATCGTCTTCACCGGCGTGCTGCCGCCGAGCGCGCCGCACCCCAGCCGCAGCGTGGCCGCGGGCGTGGCGATCATCATCGGCGTGGCCCTGCTGGTCAGCCTGGCCGCGCTTGCCGTTCATCCGCCGCGGCTCTTCCCACGCCGGCTGGTATGGCCGCTGGCCGCCCTGGGCGCAGCGCAGGCTGTGGCTGGCGCACTGTCCGTCGTGCCGATGGCGGGGTTGTTCGGTCTTTTGACGTTTGCCGCGGATGTCGTGTGCCTCGTGGCGGCGTGCGAGACACTGGGCGAGGATCGCATCCGTCGCGCCTTCCTCGCCTTGTACTTTTCCTCCGCAATGGCGGCGTCGGTCTTCGCGATCGTCCTTGCCGTCATGAAGCAGCCGCCGGCAATGTTTGCATACGAGCACGGACGCGCCTCGGGCACGTTCCTGCAGCCCAACGAATTTGCTGGTTACCTGCTCTTCGTCATTCCGCTGGGCATCGCGCAGCTTGGCGCGCGCGGCTGGTTGCGCGGTCTGGGCCTGACGGCCGCCCTTGTGGGGATGGCCGGCCTTGTCATGTCGGTATCACGGGCGGCGCTGGGAGCGCTTGCGCTTGCACTCATCCTGCTCGTTGCGCGTTTCGGGCGGCGCGCGGCCCTGGCGTATGCGACGCTTGCGCTCGTGTGCCTGGTCTTGCTGGCAACCGCCTTTCGCGACGTCGCGCACGATCCCAGTGAGAACGCATCGCGCCTCGCCGTCTGGGGTGCAACTGTCCGCATCGCGCAGCGCTTTGCCCTCACCGGCATTGGGCCGCTGGCATTTCCCGCCGTCTATCCCGCCTTTCGTCTGCCCTCATCTTCGGCCAACGAAGTCCACGCCCACGACCTGCCGCTGCAGATTCTCGTGGAGGACGGCATTGCGGGCCTGGCCGCTCTGACGTGGCTGGTCGTCGCGGCCATCGCCGAGGCGCGCCGCCGCGCCGCCGCCGTCTCTCGCGCCGACCGCGAACGCTACCTGCTGCTGTGGGCGCTGGCCGCGGGCTTTACAGCCGCCGGCCTGCAGAGCACGATCGACGTCGTCACGACGGTCTTGCTTGCCGCAGTGTGGCCCCTGCTGGGACTAGCTCTTGCACTGGGCTCGACTCGGCAGCCCGCCATGCCCGAGGCCGAAGCCTAGTGGCGCGCGGATGGACGAGCCTCGCTGTATGCGCGCAGGCGTTGGCGGCCGGCCTTGTGTGTGCTCTGCCGGCGGCTTGTGGCGGGGCCGGTTCGAAGCCGTCCGCGCCGCAGGGAGGTGGCGTCCCCACGCCCCCCGCGGCGGCCGGCGCGCCCGTTTACCGGATCAGCGCCCAAGGCACCGGCGAGCGGCCGGTGCGGATTAGCAATATTGTGCATGGAAAGACCGAATATACGGTTGCGGCGGCTAGCGTCGTCTACTCGACCGATCTGCGGCGCGGCACGTTTTTCGACACGACCTTGCACTTCTTCAAAGGAGGACGCACGCGCCTGACGGTAACCGCACCCCGGGCCATCGTCAACGAGCTGTCGCACGACGTGGCCCTGACCGGAGGCGTCACCGCCCGCACCGCGTTCGGCGAGACGCTGGCAGCCGACAGCATGCTGTATCACGAACACAGCCGGCTGCTGAGCGCAACCGGTCACGTCGTCCTGCGCGATCCGAAGGGCGACACCTTGACCGGCACGCGGGCCGTGGCCGATCTCGACTTGCAGCAGGTACGTTTGTACGGGAGCCTAGGCCCTTGATGGACGGACGGACCGCGCGCGCGGCAATCGACGTCCGGTCGCTGACCAAGGTCTACGGTCAGCGCACCGTGGTGGATGCCGTCTCGCTGTCGGTCAACGCCGGCGAAGTCGTGGGCCTGCTCGGGCCCAACGGGGCCGGCAAGACCACCACCTTCTACATGGTCGTCGGGTTGGTTCGGCCCAACGGCGGCAGCGTGATCTTGACCTCGCCCAACGGTGCGCAGACCGACATTACGCATCAGCCCATTCACGTGCGGGCTCGCGAGGGGCTGGGCTATCTTTCCCAGGAATCGTCGGTGTTTCGCCGTCTCTCCGTCGCCGACAATATCCGCCTCATTTGGGAGCAGCGCGGGGTCACCCCGGAGGAGCAAAAGAGGCGGTTGCCCATGCTGCTGGCGGAGTTCGGCCTGGAGGAGTTGGCGGATCAGATCACCGAGCGGCTCTCGGGGGGCGAGCGACGGCGGGTGGAAATCGCACGTGCGCTGGCGACCGATCCGACGTTCTTGCTGCTCGACGAGCCCTTCACCGGCATCGACCCGATTGCGGTGGCCGATATTCAGGAAATCATCCGCTTGCTGCGCGCCAAGGGGCTGGGGATTCTCATCACCGACCACTCGGTGCGGGAGACGCTGGCCATCGTGGACCGGGCGTACATCCTCAACCAGGGGCGCATCGAGGTCTCGGGTACGGCGGCTGAAGTCGCAGAGTCACCGGTTGCCCGGCGCTTCTACCTGGGCGAGAGTTTCCGGCTGTGACGATCCTCGACCGGTATCTCGTGCGGGCCCTCGGTGGGCCGTTTCTTTTTGGTCTGGCCGCTTTCACGCTCTTGTTCGTGGCGGGCGAACTGCTTAACATCGCGCGTCTGGTCTCGGAGGAGCATGCCAGCCTGCTGGCGGCGGCAAAGTATTTTATTTACTCTCTGCCCGGCACACTCGTCTTGACCTTCCCGATGTCGATGCTCGTGGCGGTGCTGTTGGCGATGAGCAACCTGTCGGGGGATTCGGAGATCACGGCCATGCGGGCTGGCGGCATCAGCCTGTACCGCATCGCGGCGCCGATGGTGGCGGTCGGGCTCCTCGCGTCCCTTGTCGGCTTGTGGTTTCAGGAGTTGGTCGTCCCGACCGCCGGCGCCAAGGCCGAGGAGATCCTGCGCCGGGAAATCCAATCCGGCGGGACGGAAATCCTCACCGACGAGGTCGTGACCTCGATCTTGCCCAACGGCGATCAACAGTTGACGATGGCCGAGGGTTTCAACCCCAAAACCAACGAGTTGCAGAATACGACGATCGAGGTTCTCCGCAAGACGACGCCTCTCTCGCTTTTGTTCGCTCCGCGCGGGACGTACCGGGGCGACACCTGGACGTTCTACGATGCGACCGAGTACATCCTGACGCCGTGCTGCGAACGCATCGACAATCCGCAGCTCTTCATCGACATCGGGGCCGATCCCAGCCAGCTCGTCGAACAGGCCAAGCAGCCTGAAGACATGAGCCGCGCCGAGATCGGCCGCCTCTTGCAAAGCGGCGTGCGCGCAACCGACACCCAGCGCTACGCGCGCCTGCTCGTCACCTTCCACTCCAAGCTGGCGCGGCCGTTTGCCAGCTTGGTCTTCGCCCTTTTGGCCGTGCCGCTTGGGATACGGCCACAACGCTCGTCGTCGGGAGCCGGGTTTGGGGTCAGCATCGCGATCGTGTTTGCCTTCTACGTGACGACGACGCTGTGCCTGGCGATCGGCCAGACGTATCCGCAGGCCAGCTTGGCCATGGCCTGGCTGCCCAACGTGCTCTTCTTTCTCGCCGGGCTGTGGCTGTTGCACCAAGCCGCACGCGTCTGAGAAATGGACATGCAGGGGATGGCGAGGTTCCAGGGGACGTGGTGGATGTCGGAGATGCAGGGCGTGCGCATGCAGGGCATGCATGGCATGCAAGGGATGGCGCTGCAGGTGCTGGCGCTCGTGGACTTACGCGGTGTCTTCACGATCCTGGTCATCATGATCGTCGCCGGGGTCATCGCCTACATCGGGGACCGCGTCGGCCACATCGTCGGGCGGCGGCGCCTGACACTCTTGGGTTTGCGGCCCCGCTATACGAGCACGATCTTTGCGGTCGGCTTCGGTATGTTGATCGCGCTGGCCGTGGTCGGTGTCGTCGCGCTCGTCTCTCAGGAAGCGCGCCAGGCGCTGTTTTCGATCAACAAACTCAACCAGCAGATCGCGACGCTGACCGCCGAGCGGGACCAGCTGCTGGAGGACCCGGTCGTCCTGCGCGCCGGCGAACCGCTCACCCCCGCTTTCATCGTCAACTCCACCGACTCGGTGCCGCAGATCGAAGCCCGCTTGCGGCTGCTTTTCCAAGGCGTGGCGGCTCTGTCGCGCAACTTCCCGGTCCAGCCCTACCGGACGAGCGCCGACAGCCCGGGGGCCAAAGCCAAGATCGCGCAGACGGCGGCCTACATCAAGTCGCTGGACCCCGTGCCGGCAATCGTCGTTCCCGTGGCGGGCGAAAACATCTTCCGCGGGGGTGCGTGGAAGTTTTCGCTCCACGTCTACAAGGACGCGCTCATCTATCGCCGGGGTGAGATCATTGCGTCAGTCTCGGTTGCCGACGGCCGCAACCTCGGCGCCGACCAAGCCGCGCTCATCAACTTGAGCACGGCGATGAGCGCGGCGGCGGTGGCCCACGGCATGCCTCCCATGCTGGCCGACAATCCGACGACCAATCCCAACAGCTTCAACCGCGCGATCGCACGCTTGACCGCCACCCAGGGTCCGGCCATCGTCCAGGCCGTGGCTGCCAACGACATCTACGCCGCCGGACCCCTCAATGCCGAGATCAGGGTCGTGCCGAAATAAAACATTGGGAGCCATCACAATAGTGCAGATCCAGCCCGCCACCGCCGAGATAGGGGTCGGGCTCAGAGAGGGGCGAGAGAGGGGAGCATGGGTGCAGAGGGACGATTTGTCGGCATCGACCCGGGTTCGAGCAAGTGCGGCTATGCCGTGGTGGGACAGGACGGCCGCCGCTTGGCCCTGGAAATCGTGCCGACCGCGGGCATTGTTGAGCGCTTGGGTGCCGACACACGGGACGGCCGGATTGTGATGGTCTGCATCGGCGACGCAACCCATTCCCAGGCCGTAGCGGCGGCCATCCGGGGGCGCTGGCCCGGCCTGCCGATTACCTTCGTAGACGAGCGCAACACGAGTCTGGAGGCCCGCCGACGCTACTATGAGGATTACCCGCCCCGAGGGCTATGGCGCCTCATACCCCGGGGCCTTTTGATACCCCGCGTAGCCCTGGACGGCTATGCGGCCCTCCTCATCGTGGAACGCTACCTTCGGACCTTGGCCCACGTACCCTCATCGCAGTCCGTGGAGGTTCGGAGCCGGATTTCCCGGTAAGTACCCTGCAGGGAACGCAGGCCCGCGGTGTCGGCCGGAGCACAGACATCTTGGGCATGTTCATGATAGGGTGAAAAGCGTGAGGTTTTGGGCACAGCAGGGAGCCGGACTTTTGTGTGCCGTGGCCGCGGCCATGGTCCTCACGGCGTCCGCCGTGCGGGCCGATGCCGGACCGGTGACGAGCTCCTTGTCCATGAATCGGATCTTTGCGCCGGGCAACGAGGACATCGTCCAATTCACAGGACTGCAGCAACCGGCCGGAGCGCATTCCGCCCAGCCGGGATTTGCTTTCTCGCTGTCGCTGAGCCCGCCCGGCGGGCGCGCCGGTGCTCAACTGTTCGGTTCCGGAATGTTTGCGCCGGCGTTGCTGCCCCAGCCGGTGCCTGGATCTCCGGGTGCGCTTGTGGGGTTGCACGTCAACCTTCTGGGCGGTGAGAGCACCCTGGCTTTGGAAGGCAAGGCTCCCGCATGGCAGGTCAATCCGGCTGCCGATGCCGGCCCGGTGCCCGCCGTCTTTCCTTTCTACACACCCAACGCGCGAGTACCGGAGACGACCGAAATCGGGACGAGCTCGCTGGCTCTGCCTTTGGTGAATGCCTTCACGCAACAGGGACCATACTGGCTGGGCGGCGGGTATTCTCCCGGCCTGCAAGGGTCGTTCCTCCAGCTCAGCGTTCCCGTGCGCATTGCTCGCGTCGGCGTCAAGCTCAACGTGGGCGAGCAATCCCTAAGTACGGTCGGCACAAGCCCGCTCACCACGCAGATTTTCGGCCCGGCGTTTGCGTCGTCCGCAGCCAATTACAGCTCCGTCAACGGTGGCGTGAGTCTGGCGCTGCCACTGCTCAATCGGCGCGCGACGATCAGTTTGGACGGACTCTACCAGTCTCTGCAGCAGAGTGCCTCGGCTTACGGGGGAACGGCCGGCCAGGCCGGCGCCCTGTTTGGCGGGCTCCCGCTGCCGGCGTCGGTGTTCGTCTATCCGGGCGCACCCGGGGCTCCCGTGTTGCAGCAGTACCTGGGCATTGCATCGCTGGCAGTGCCGGTCAACGCGCACCTAACGGTCAAGGGCAGCTTCTCGTCGCAGTTGGCGGGCAACGTGGACCTGAACACCTTGACCCAGAACTTGACGCAACATGCGATGGCGTACGGCGGCGGCCTTGTGTACAACATCCCGCGCACGAACGGGTCGATCAACCTGTACTTTAACCGGAACATCTATCCGGACGACGCATCGCCGCTGGCCGGTCTGTCGCAGAGCAGCCAGAACCTCTACTTCAGCGTCAAGTTTTAAGCCGGACCCGGACCTTACGGGGGCTTGCCGGTGGACGCTTCGTGGCGCGATAGCGAGCCGGGGCCTGGCGTTTGTCGCCGGCGGCCTCGTGATCGTGGTGTTGGCCGCCGGACTAGGCTGGCGGCCCGTCACGGCATGGTGGGACGACGAAGCCGGAAATCGCACCCTGCTCTCGGGTGATGCACGCGCGGCGGCCGGCTGGTTCGAGCGCGGGCTGCGCTTGGAGCCCGGCTGGAGCATGCTGCACGAAGATCTGGGGCGCGCACTTTTGAGCTCGGATCCTGCGGCTGCGGCGCGCGAGTTCCGGCAAGCGGCGTGCGGCGAGTCGTGCTTCGCCGAAGAGGGAGATGCCGAGGCCGCGCTGGGCCATCCCGATCGGGCTCTTGCGTTATACGTTCGCGCCCGTGCGGTCAGCCGGGTTGACGATGCGGCCGAAAAGCTGGCTCGCCGGGGGGATTTTGGGGCAGCCCTGCGGGTGGAAGAGGCGCTCGTGCGGCGGTTGGGCGGGAGTTTCGTCGATCGTGCCGAGCTAGCGGCCGCCTACGCGGCGATCGGCGATATCGAGGAACGCAAAACCTATGCCGCAGCCGCCGGGCCCGTGCGCCGTGTGGCCGGAAAGCGGGCGCTGGCGGCTTTTGAAAAGGCATCGCGCCTTGCGCCCCTCAACGAGGGATACCTGCTCGCATGGGGATTCGCCGAGATGCAGTGGGGCAGCCCAGGGAAGGCGCGTAGCATCTTCGAGCGGCTGCTGTCGTTGCATCCAGGCCAGCGGGATGCAGTGGCGGCTCTGGCCCAACTGGGTCGGCAGGGGATGGCCCCGCATTGAGCGCCCCCGGCGAACGCGCGAAAGCCACAGCCGCCCGGATTGCGGCCTAAGGAGATCACGGGGGGTGAAGAGGCTTGTCGTCGCCCTGGAGACGCAGTTCGCGTACGTCAGGCCGACCGGCTTGGGAACCTATGCCCGGAAGCTGGCCCAGGCGCTGCGGGCGCGCAGCGATGTGCTCCTTGTGGAGATTGCCTACTCACAGCTTGACGTCTGGCGCTTCGATCGCCGGCTCGTGTGGGACCAAATCGTTGCGCCATTCTTCGCGCGGCGGGCTCGTGCGGACGTGACGCATTTTACCGGCGGCACCTTACCGCTAGCTGCACCCCGGCCCAACGTTCTCTCGCTCCACGATCTGGCGTGGCTCGATGGGGCGGTGCGCGGCCGGCCGTATAGCCGCTTCTACTTCGGCCTCGTGCAACGCCGCCTTGCCCGGCGCGCCGACCGAATCGTTGCGGATACGCTCACGGCCAGGGATGAGATCGTCAGCCGCTTGGAGATTGGTCCGGCGCGGGTCGCCGTTTGCGGGGCGGGGGTGGATGGGGAGTGGTTTGGGATTGTGCGCCATCCTGAAGAACCCGCGTACGTGCTGGCGGTGGGCACGATGGAGGAACGCAAGGACTTGGAGACCGCGGTGCGAGCGGTGGCGAGCGTGCCGGGCGTGCGATTGATCAGCGTGGGTGCGCCAACCGCATATGCGTTGCGCATCGCCGAACTTGTCCGGGCGCTGGGCGTCGGCGATCGCGTGTTGCTTGCCGGGTACGTCTGCCAGGAGCGGCTGCAGGCGCTGTATGCGGGTGCGTCCGCCCTCATCTTCCCGTCGCGTTACGAGGGATTCGGCCTGCCGCCGCTTCAGGCACTGGCTGCCGGCCTGCCGGTTATTGCTTCAGACATACCCGTTCTGCGGGAGGTGCTGGGAGATTGCGCGCTGTTCGCGCCGCCCGGGGATGTCGATGCGTTCGCAAGTGCCATACGGCGCGTGCTCGCCGACGAGCGTTCGCTGCGTCCGATGATCGAACGCGGGCGCATGCGGGCTCGCGATTTCAGTTGGGCCGGCGTGGCCCAGCGTGTGGTGGGAGTCTATCGCTCCCTTGTGTCATAGCGGTCGCGCTTGCGCGACCGA
>CADDZI010000050.1 GCA_902812405.1 bacterium
CAAGGCGCAACCTGCTCTCGGTCGCGCAAGCGCGACCGCCGGCTAAAGACGACCGCTACGACGTGCGTCCTTGCCAGCGTGGGAACAAATCGTGGGGCACGCCCAGCAGGTCCAGCGCTTTCCCAACCGTGTGATTGACGATGTCATCTACCGTGCGAGGCTTGGCATACATTCCTGGCACGGGGGGCAGGACGATCGCGCCGATTTCCGCTAGACGCGTCAGGGTGCGCAGGTGTCCGAGATGCAGCGGTGTTTCGCGCACGACCAAAACGAGGCGGCGCCGTTCCTTCAGACACACATCGGCCGCACGCACCAAGAGCGAATCGTTGTTGGCGTAGGCGATCGCCGAGGCTGAATGAATCGAACAGGGGATAACGAGCATCCCATCCGTAAGAAACGACCCGCTCGAGATGGGCGCCGCAAGATCGGTTGGGTCGTGAACGTGATCGGCCAGAGCCTCCACGTCTTCCGGCCGGTACGATGTCTCCAGGGTGAGCGTCGTGCGTGCCTGTGCGGTCAGAATAAGGTGGGTGACGGCTCCCGGCACCCGGCGCAACACTTCCAGGGCTCGTACGCCGTAGAGGGCGCCGCTGGCTCCCGTTATGCCGATGACGTAAACGGACACGGCGCGGCTTTTAGGCAACCCGTCGGATGTGGAATGCCACCCGCGGATCGAACCCACCCGGCGAGCACCGCGCGCACGAGATGGGACGACCCGGCCGACGCCTGTACACGAGCTTCGTCTTGCAGTGCGGACATGTGAGCACGTAGCGGCGCCGGCTTCGGCGCTCTGTCACGGGTACGCTGTGGTAGATACTCGTCAGTCCGACCGCGCGCATGACCTCCTTGAAATGCCGCCCATGACCTGCCGGAAGACGATTCTCGTGCAACCAGGCGTGAATCATCTCGTGCAACAGCGTCTCGGTAACGTGTTCGGGGTGAACCCGCAGGAGCGGAGCCGACAGCTCGATGCTGCGCCGACGGTAGGCGATGCGCCCGGCCACGGCGGTGAGGCGAGGATTGAAGGAAATACCATACGCTCCCAGGCTGCCCCCGAAGTAACGTGCGTTCAGCGCCGCAAAGAGCAGTTGTAGTTCCGCGACCGACGGAAGAGGTGCGGGCGTTTGGTCGTTCTCTTTTGGCGCCGGCCTGCCGGTCGTGCGACGAAAGGATGCCCCCCCTCCGACAGTGTCGCGGCAGGGTTTCGTGCCATCGCCGGTGCGCGTGTGCGACATGAATACGGCGTCTCTTGCGCCGCCGCAATGCGCTGCACCTTTGCCGCAACAAGGGTCGCCCCGTCAAAAGCGATAACACGGCGGTCATGAAGATCTACATCTCCGCCGACATGGAGGGCGTCGCAGGGATCACGGCCGTCGAGCAGACCGACCCCGGCGGACCGCACGAGTATGCCCATTCGTGCCGGCTCATGACGGCCGAAGTCCGCGCCGCGTGCGAGGGAGCGTTCGCCGGGGGGGCCGACGAGGTGCTCGTCAACGATTCGCACTGGAACATGCGCAACATCCTGCACGAGGAGTTGCCACCGTCCGTGCGCTTGATTCGGGGAAGCCTCAAGCCGCTGTCGATGAACCAAGGGCTGGACCCGACGTTCGGCGGCGCGGCCTTCGTGGGATATCACGCTCCGGCGGGCACTGCGGACGCAATCTTGGACCACACCTATACCGGCGAGACGCTCTACGAGGTCCGCATCAACGGTCAGGTGTGCAGCGAAGCCCGCATCAATGCGGCAGTGGCGGGCGCGTTTGGCGTCCCGGTCATCTTCCTCTCGGGGGACCAGAATGCGTGCGCCGACGCACGCTCCTTTGCGCCGTGGATGGAAACCGTGACCGTGAAGCACGCCATCGGACGGTATGCGGCCAATTCGCTCTCGCCCGAACAGGCCCGCTCCGCCATCCGCGAGGGCATGCAGCGCGCGGTCGCGGCACTGCGGCAGCGCAAGCCCTCCATCTACGCCTTCGACACACCGGTCAGGCTCGAACTCGTCTTCACCTCCACGGCCAAGGCGGATGCCGCCTCCCTTCTGCCGGATGCCCGGCGCCTGGATGCGAGGACCGTGTCCTACGAACACACCGATTTCCTCAACGTCTTCCGGGCCTTTCGGGCCCTGATGTTGTTGGGCGCTTCCGTCACAGGTTAAGAACGGCCACGGGTCACGAACCGCAAAGCCGCTCTCGATACGGCGTATGCGTCACGGCTTGCGTTGCTGACCGTGCGCTCGAGCACACCCGTTCTGCATGCCTCAATCGGCCGGCGCGACCCTGTAACGCGGCGCCGCCCCAATCCGTCTTACGATCGTGCCGGGCGCCGTGATAGCGGTCCCCCAACAGAACGACGTCCGGCGGGAACCTTCATATACCATTACCATGAGTTGGGCCCGGAGCGCTCACGCCGGGCCCACACTCATTTGATCGACTCTCAGCACGAGCGCCCGAAGCGCCGGGACGGAACGTCCGCAGCCGGCTGGGTTAGCCGGTCGTCTACGATCCCTCGCTGCCCATCGCAGCAGGCTCGCCGTCTCCCACGGCATCGTTTGCAGCCGTCTGGCTGGGCGACACCGAGTGCTCTTCGGGTGCCGCGGCACCGGCTTCCACTTCGGGGGCGGAAGCAGCTGCGGAACGGCCGGGTTGCGAACCGCGCTCGACTGTCGCACCCGCCGGGGGCGCACCAGACGCCGTGGTCAGGTGGGCTGCAGCTGCCGAAGGCTGCCAATCGTAGTCGGATGCATTGATGCCGTACTGGGCCGGATCCAAGCCCAACCCGTGCAGCCAGTCCAGCGCGATGAGGTAATGGCGTTTGGTGCGGTACGACAGCCAGCGGCGTCGCAGGGCATCGTCTTCGTCGACCGCATCCCGGAAGCGACGGAAGGCACCCTTCCCGGAGATCGCAGAGCGCAGGCGGCCGGCAACGGAGATGTCCTCCACCAAACCGATGAAGTCGGACATAATGCCGTAGCGGACTTCCGTCGTGACCGGCGTGATCTTGCGGCGGTCGGGGTCCTGCTCGGCCTGGGCGATGCGCGTGGCTTCCTGTTCGCCCAGGTTGTGCATGAAATGCTCGACCGTACCGCTCTTGACGTTGAAGAACGCGACGCTGTCGACGTCGCCCCCGGTGAGCGCCGTACCCAGCTCATCCAGCAGCGGATGCCTCTTGACCGGGCCCGTCCGCACCTGGCGTACGGGCGGCCGCGGGGCGTGTGCCGGCGCCGGTTGCTCCATACCCAAGGCTTTGCGCAGGTGTTGCGGATCGAAGGCCGGCAGCCCGAGGTTGGTGAGCCGAACGTAGTGTCCGGCAAGTTCAATGAACAGATCCTCGAGACGTTTTCGGCCTTGGGGGTCGGCCGCCGCTTCCTGGGGGGAGGTGCCGCCCAGGTCGGGCAGCGGGCGGCGAATCCATTCGCTCGTTACGTACGCTGCGTTGATGCCTGTCTCTGCCATGGGTGTCACACTCTTTCTCTTTCGCGTGCCCTGTCATTTGTCGCCCGAGGACGTTGCCGCTCTACACCGCTGCGTGCTGCGTCCGGCCGATACCTTCGGCAATCTCCAGCACGTCATCCTCGGTCAGTCCGAGCCGCCGCATGTTTTCGTAGTAGCGGTCGACGAGCGCGGCGACGCCCCCCGTCCGCGCACGCTCCTCGCGCACGCGCTTGACCTCCTCGAGGACTCGCTTGCTCAACTCGGCGTCCACCGCCACCCCGGCCTGGCGCAGCCGGGCCTCGTGTTTGCGCAAGGTCGCCTCGACGACGGCCAGGCCGCTATGCTTGCCGAAGATGAACTGCATGCGTCCCCCGACCAGATCCGCTGGGACGGCCTCGTACATGCGCCGGTCGATGAGCATGGCGTGCGTGTGGATGCCGGATTCGTGCGAAAAGACGTTGGCGCCAATGACCGGCTCGTGGGCTTGAACCGGAAAGCCCGACATGCGCTCCATGAAGCGCGCCACTTCGTTCAACTTGTCGTACCGGAAGCCCGGGATCTCCACCCCGTAGAGGACGCGCAGCGCCGTCACCACCTGATGCAGGGGCACGTTGCCAGCGCGTTCGCCGTAGCCGTTCGCGGTGACGGTGAACGCCCGGAACCCGCAGGCCAGCGACGTGATGCAGTTGATCGTGCCCAAGCCGTAGTCGTTGTGGAAATGATTGAGCAGGCACACGTCCTTGGGAAGGGCGGCCACGATCCGCGAGCAAAACCAACGGGTCGCTTCAGGCGTGAGGCACCCCACGGTATCCGGCCACGAGGGTCGCGTGCCGCCGGCCTCCAGGCCCCGACGGAAGAGCTCGATGAAGTAGTCGACGTCGCCCCGGCTGCCGTCCTCGCCTCCGAACTCGACGTCGTGCACGCCCCGGCTGCGGGCATAGCGAATCGCGTCGCACTGCATGCGAATGTTGGCCTGACGGTAGAAGGACAGCGGCAAATCGAGCCACTCGCTCTCGGCCTTGCCCTCGCGGGCCAAGAGCGTCTTCCCAATCTTGTACTTCATGTGGAGGTCGCTGCCCGACGTGAATATGAAGAACGTCACCTCACTCGGGGCAACGTCGATCTCCTCGAGCGCCTGGAGCGTGGCGTCAATGTCTTTGGGGTTGCTGCGGCACATGACGACGACATCCAGATCGGCACGGATTTCTCCGCGACGCTTGCCCTGCATGATCAGCTGCAGCGCCCGCCGTTCGTCGGCCGAAACCGCCGGGAATCCCACGTCCATGATGTGCACGCCGATGTCGGCCAGGCGGCGGCAGATTTCGTACTTTTGCTCCGGCGTGTAGGCCACGCCCGGCATCTGTTCCCCATCCCTCAGAGAGGTGTCGTAGATCCGCAATTCGGAGGCGGGGGGGAAGGGGATGTCGCGCGTGAATTCCCGTGGGTCGCGGATCAGATCTTCAATGGGCTCGCGAAATTCCACGACGGTCTCCTTCTGCGGCATCTGACGGGCTTGCTGCGCCTCGCCCCGGCGGCCCTGGATATCGCCGGGGTGAGGGCCGCTTGTGCTGCGGCGGACGCTGGGGTCCGACGGCCAAGCTGCCGCTTGCAGCCGCCCCGCGGCAGCTGTTGCGGCGTCCGACGTTACGGTTCGACGACGATCGTGCCGCGCATCCCGGCCGAGTAGTCAAAAAAGCAGCCGTACAGATACGTACCCGGCTTTTCGGCCTTGACGGGTGCGGAACGGGCTCCCGGCGCAAGGTCACCTGTGCTCCAAGCGTCACCATTGAGGGCTCCCCCGGCACGCAAGGCGGCGTCCGTCCAATGGGGATCGGATGGGAAGGTCGTCGAGCCGGGGATGCCGGTCGCCGTGTGATGACGGCTGTCGGCGTTGACGAATACGACGGCCTCACCGACGTGAACGACAAGCCGCGACGGCGACACGCCGACGGAAGGGCCGGCCGGGCTCGTACTGACGTTGCCAAACCGGCTTAAACTCAAGGTCACGATCGCGGTTTGCCCGCTGGCCGGATGGGCGGCGATGGCGGACACTTCGAAAACCTTTGGGCTTTGTGCAAGTACCGCCGCAGGCTGCGCTGCCGTGTCGCACAAGGCGGCCAGCAGCCAGAAAAGAGGCGGTCCCCAACGTAAAATCGGGGGCCTGGGCCAGACAGGCGCCGCCTGATCGTCCGAAGGCCTCAACCTCATGTAGCTGGTCTTCATCTTCAACCTTCACTGGAGAAACGTCGGCTGACAGGCATTCATTCGGGCTTTCCGGCAACGAGCCTGTCTCACCCGGTGGGACTGCCCGGCTTTGTCGGTAAGGCCTTACCCAAACCCATGCGTGAACGCATTCCCGCAATCTCACCCGGTCTGACGTGGCACGGGCCACACTTTGCCCGGCTGCCTGCCAGGTCCGGTAACGGTGGTGTGCGGCGGGCTGTCACACAGGTGGGTCTTGTTTGGCTTCGCGAGCGTCAGGCATGGTAACGCACTTTAGGGACGTCCTGCGTAAACGGCGTATGCTCTCGTCCGGACCGGCATTCGGCGACGAGTTACCTTTTGGCGAAGCACCGCTCATGTGGCTGATTTTGGCCGCCATTGCGCCTGTTTTGTTGTGGGCCACGATGAATGCACCCCGGCCCGGCTTGGCCTTCGGATCCCTGGTTGGCGCCGCAGCACTGTTGGAAGCCAGCGGGCCGGATAGCGTGCGCTTTGGTAAACGCGTCGTCTCACCGGCACTGACGTTGTCGGTCGCCGGGTTTCTTCTGTACGGTCCCCCGGTTGCAGTCCTCTTGGGCGGCGTGCGGGGTGCCGTGCGCGCTCTCATTCGGCCGGCCGGCCGTTTGCAGGCAGCTCAGATCTTCGGATGGGCGGTTTTGGCTCCGCTCTTTGCCTCTTTGGCCGCCCAGCGCGCCGTTCACCACGGACCCGGGGCGCTTGGGGCGTTGGTCTTTCTTGCGGCCGCGCTGGGGCTCGATATTGTCGCGGCCGTCCTGCGTTTTGCGGCGCCGCCGGGCGGAGCTTCGGCCGATGCCTGGCGTCAATTCTTCCCGTGGCCGCCTCTGCAGTACGCCAGCTACGGCATTTTGGGCTATGCGGCAGCACATGAAATTGCGGCCGGACAGGTGGGTGTGCTGTTCTTCCTTGCGGCGCCATTTGCCGTGGCACGGGCGAGTTTGGGAGCGACGGGATGGGGAACCGAACGCTACGTCGCGGCCCTGGAGCGTGAGAACGATGCTTTGCTCAACCGGATGGGGCAGTTCGATCGTGCCAACGGCGATTTGATCGAGGCTCTGGCGGCTGCAATCGACGAGCATGACGGCGCGCCGCGCGGCCGGACTCAGCGCATCGCACAGATCGCCTGCACGATCGGTGCGGCCATGGGCATCAGCGGCTGGCGTTTGGAGATTCTCCGGCGTGCCAGTCTGCTCCACGATGTCGGCATCCTGGCCCTGCCGCCCGGCGAACGCGGGCCGGCTCACTGCGACTTCGGCGCCCGTTTGGTCGCTCGGTGGCGTGATGGCCGCATCATCGGGTACGTCATCCAGCAGCACCACGAGCGCTTTGACGGCACGGGTTACCCGCGCGGCCTGCGACGGGACCAGATCGCTCTCGAAGCCCGCATTGTCGCCGTCGCTGAAGCGTTCGTTAACCTGACGACCGGGCCGCAGGCGGTTTCGACCATGGAAGCGCTCGAGGACATCCGGCGCCGCCAGGGGACTGATTTCGACCCGCATGTCGTCGAAATGCTGCCGCAGGCGGCCGAGCCGCGCACCGCGGACGTCCTCCCCATGGTTCGCCGCGTACGCTAGTTGTTGTACGTGCGTCTCTAGAACACGTGTGCTTCGGCCGCGCAAGCGCGGCCGCTACCGAAGCTCCTCGCGTTGTCACATAGCGGTCGCGCGTGCGCGACCGTGCGTAGCGGTCGGCCTGGGCCGGCGGTCGCGTTCCTGCGGCTATAGGTCGCGCGGCCGCTACGGGAGGCTCTCTCATTGGACGCACCGTCAGCCGGGGCCGACGGACGTGCCAAGCCGTGGGCGTCCTTCGAGGAGGACGTTTGCATCCTGCAGCGGCAGTTGCTCGAGCACGCGACGTGCATAGCCGGTAAGTTCAGGGACGTCAAACGGGCAGGACGGCGGAGCCCCGCCCGTCAGCATCGCCAAGGCTCTGGCAAGAACGATCCGTGCGCCCTTGAGGTTGCGGCGCTGCAGGTGGTGGAGGGCAGCCGCCAGCTGGATGAGGCCGCGCAGAGCCGGGTTGCGGTTTGCGATCCAGCGCGGCTCCAGAGCCTCGTGTGCATCGAAGAACCTCCCGTCGTTCCAGCAGGCAGCGAAGCGCGCGTAGTCGCTTAAGTCGAGCTCTCCCGGCATGTGCGTCACCGGGCAGCGTGTGTCAACGCCTCATCCGCCGCGCCCAGCGTCGCATCGATATCTTCGTCCGTGTGCGCGGCGGTGACGAACATCAATTCCATCTGCGACGGCGGCAAGAGCACGCCGTGGTTCAGCATTGCACGGTAGTAGGCTGCGTACGCGTGTGCGTCGGCTTGCCGCGCCTCGCGCATGGTCCGGTGCCCAGGACCCGGCCGAAACATGAAATCCACCATCGAAGCAAACTGCACCACGGGATAGGGCAATCCGCGGCGGGCCAGCACGTCCGCCAACCCTCGGGCCAGGCGCCTGGCCGTCGCCTCAAGGCGGGGATAGAAATCCTCCGTGGCGGCGATCGCATCCAAAACTGCGTGTGCCGCCGCCACGCAGACCGGATTACCGGAAAACGTACCGCCCGCAAAGACGGGACCCGCGGGCGCCAACACCGACATGACGTCCTTGCGTCCGCCAAAGGCGGCAATAGGCAGCCCCCCGCCCAGCGCCTTGCCCAGGCAGGTCACATCGGGAGTCACTCCGACAACCGCTTGGGCGCCTCCCGGGCCCGCCCGCAAGCCGGTAATCACCTCGTCAAAAATCAGCAGCACGCCGTACTTGCGGCATAGCTCGCGCACGCCGGCCAAATATCCCGCCTCCGGCAGGCACAATCCCATGTTGCCGACCACCGGCTCCAGGATGACCGCAGCGGTGTGGCGGCCGCGTTCGCGCAGGACAAGCTCGAGAGACGGCAGGTCGTTGTACGGCACGACGTCGACCTCACCCGCAACACCCCGGGTGACGCCGCACGAGATCGCCGCTTCGGAGAGCGAGGAGGCACCGGCGCCGAAAATCATCGCATCGCTGTGACCGTGATAACAGCCCTCGCAGCGGATGATCCGCTCGCGCCGGGTGTAGCCGCGCGCCACGCGAATCGCACCCATACATGCCTCCGTGCCGGTTGAGACCAGCCGAACCAACTCCATGGACGCAAACAGCCCGCGTAGGCGCTCCGCAAGGCGGACCTCTTCCGGATGCGTCGCACCAAACACCGGACCGTCGCACATGGCACGCGCGACCGCCTCGGTCACGCGCGGGTCGGCGTGGCCCAGTAAAACCGGGCCGTAGGCACATAGGTAGTCAATGTACTCGCGGCCCACGATGTCCCAAACGCGCGACCCCCGCCCCCTCACCAGGAAGGGGGTCGGTTCTCCCACGGGCACACCGGCCCGCACGGGAGAATCGACACCACCTGCAAGGTTTTGGAGCGCCCGCTCCCACCACAGCCGGCCGATGTCGTTCGGTACGTGCTTCACACCCATCGGCTAGTGCGCGAAGCCATTCAGAACCTCTTTTGTCCCCTGAGCACGGGCCCACCAAAGCTGCTGTAGGCGGCTGCACGTCTGCGCGGCCGTAGCGCGGTGACAGAAGCACGCAGTCTCTGAGGGTTGGCCCAACATCCACGTCGCGCTGTGTGCGGTAGGCCCGGTCGCACCCCACGCGCCGGCTTGCGCTCTTTCCGTGGGGGCCGCGCCAGCGCCGCCGACAGAAGGTTCCACCGTGAGCGTTGTCCGCTGCTGGCATCTGGACATATTTTGCGCAACGAGGCACGCTCTCTCGGTCGCGCAAGCGCGACCGCTACAGGACATCATGCAACCTCCTCTCGCTCGCGCAAGCGCGACCGCCGGGAAGAAGTGCAGCGGGAGCGGCTTCCGTGCCGCTCCCGCATCCGTGCGCCCTTGCGCTCCTTACGGTCAGCCGGCGAGTCCTACGTCCCTTCGTCCAGCCAGGCGATGATGTCGTAGCGGTTGGTGATGGGGAAACCGGGCGGCGGGTTGGCCGCCAGGCGGGGATCGTACTGGTACTTGCGGTCAAAACCATGAATCAGCGTGCCCCCGCTGGATACACCCATAGGCCCCATCGAGTTTTGAATCAGGCCGCCATCGAACGTGAAGGTTCCCTGTGGCGAACCGCTGTTGTAGTTGACGTTGGAGAAGTTGCCGTCGTTGCAGCCCGAACCCGGGCAAAACGGCGGGCTGTCCTCTCCGAAGAACCCGGTCAGGATGCTGCCGTCGAACTCGTAGCCGGTCGTCGTCGAGACATTAACCTTGATGTCGTTGGCCCACACCCCGAGTTCGTCGGTGGACGACGCGCTCTTGTCAAGGTAGACGATGCCCGGTGGACCACCCGTAATCGTTATGGTTTGGGCGTGATTGGTTGTATAGTCGGGAACGACGATCGAGTAGTCCCCGTGGATCGTGCCGCTGGTCAGGTTGACGCTGCCATCGACGAAGATCGCGCCATTGCCGGCGGTTACGCCGGCTTGCGGCTGGCCCGAGAGGACCCCGGTATACGTCGTGCTGGGGCAGGTCCCCGGGCAGTTGGTCGTCTGCTTCACCGTCGTCGTGCCGGCCGCAAAGTCAATGATAACTTGGTAGGTCGCAGGGATCGAGTTTGACCCGTTGGGAGCAATCGTGAACACCTCGTTGTTCCCCGAGTACGAGCCACACGTGCCGCTGCAGGGCGTAATCTTGACATTACCTTGGATGTACAGTCCCGTGTGGAGAGCGCCCGACCCCGACGTCGCCGACACCCCGTTAACGTACAGACCATTGGACAATCCGCTGGGCAGGTTGCTCGTGTGCGTCGAGTCGCCGTAGAATGCCTCACTCGCCACCGACAGATTATCCTTGTAGGTCGGCAGCTGCATGGGATTGGGCGAAATCGTAAAGTTTTGGTTGGTCCCGGTGACGGTGACGTCGGCCCAGTTGACGCTCGCCAAGCCGACCGGCGACTTCGTCGAACCCTGGTAGAAGTTCGGTGTCTGCGCGGTCTGGACGGCGGAGTAGAAAATCGGCGTACCCGGCGTTTGGTACCAGATGTTCATCTGGCCGCCGTTGTAGACCGGACCGTCAAAGTGCTCGCCGGTTGTGTAGTAGACGTTGCCGGAGCTGCCCGCCGTGAACTGTTCGAAGTACGTGTACGGGAAAGAGCGCGTCAACGCCAGGACGCGCCGCGTCTGCCCCGAATTGGTCTCCGTACCGACGGATTCAATCTCGTAGTAGACGAGCCCGCTGGAGCTGTTCCACGACTTGACGACCCGGGCGCTATAGGAGACCGTCGACGGCGGCGGGTAGGTGTAGGTGATGGGCGCCGGCGCAACGTGGCCGGGTCCCGAGGCATTCTCTTCGATCTGCAGCACCATGGCTTCGACGCCCGCATACGCCGCGTTGAGCGCCGCGGCGCTGTTGCTGTGCGTGCCGACGTCCTGCATTTCGCCCGCCATCTGCGCCATGAGCGCGCCGATGAGAACCAAGAAGACGATGCTCATGAGCAGCGCGGTGATGAGCGCTACCCCGCGCTGATGCGTGCGCTGCGAACCCTTCATGGCTTGTACCCCAAAGCAACCTGCGAATTGAGATCGTAGACGCCGTACTGGCCGTTGGTGGACTCCGTCTCCAAGTCGACGTCGAAGATGTACGGCTGATAGGTGACCCAAAAGTTGAGAATATTGCGGGCCAAGACGTCGGTCGTCGTATTGGCATTGGGACAATTGCTATTCGTGACGACCGAAATCGTCCGCGTGATCGTCTTGGCCACTGGATCGTACGTCAACCTTTCGTCGTCGTAGCACGGAATCGGATTCCCAAACGAGTCCACCGGCATAGCGCCCGAGGTCGAGAGGCCTTGCGGCCCCGGATCCACGCGGTAAAACTCCACCACCGTACTTTGCCCGGGCGCGGTCGAGGGCGGCGGCGCCGTGGGCTGCACCACCGGCTTCCCATTGGAGAAATCGGTGAAGTCCGGCATCGCCTGGCGCAGCTCGTTGGTCACCCGCGCCATGGCAATGCGCGCGTTCTGCTCGGCCGTGACGTTTTGGGTCGTCAGGGCGTTGTGATTGAACACCATGGCGAATTCGACGACCGCCAGGGCCAGCACGATCCCCATGATCGTCATGGCGATGAGCAGTTCGGGCACCGTGAAGGCCCGGCTCCTCATGATTTGGCTACGTAGCGGCATCATCAGTTGATCACCGTCGGTGAGGGAACAGGCGTCGGCGTACGCGAAGGTGTCGGTGTCGGGCTCGGCTTCGGCGTTGAGCTCGGCTTGGGTGTCGGGCTCGTGCTCGGCTTGGGCGTTACACTAGGCGGCGGCGTCGTCGGCGACGGCGAGGGCGAGGGCGAGACGGGTGGCGGCGTTTGGCCCGCACTGTTGGGCGTCGGGTCGTTGCGCTGCAGCTGGTTGAGCTCGAAGACCTCGGCGCTCCCGTTGTTGCCAACGGTGTTACTTTCGACCCACACCGAGAGGTTGGCGGCGTTAGGATCGCTCTGCTGCTGGGCATTCCACATAAAGAAATAACTGCCGTGGCCCGCCAGATTGGCGAACGGGCCTCCGACGCAGACGGCAACCGGATGCCAGGTCGGCGCCGCGATGTTGTCGTCGTAGGGCGGCCAGGTGTTGCCGCAAGGGTCCGTGCCGGGCGGCGGGCTCGACCACACGCCGCCGCTCACCTCATTCCAGAAGTTGGGGTCTTGGCGCATGTAGTCCAGGTAGTAGTTGGCGACGGAGATGGCGATCCCGCGGTTCATTGCTTCCTTCTCGGCTTGCGTGGACGCGATCATGTCCCCCGAGACGAACAGAAAGGCCAAGGTCAGTACGACCGTTGCCACGAGGACCTCGATGAGGCTCGTGCCGCGCAAGAGTGTGGTGCGGGTCCGCGTGCGTATCATGTGCTGCTCCGCCGTTTGTTGCAAACGTGACGCAGGCGCCGCGAGATGCGTCACCGGTTAGACTTTGTTTTCCCATTGTATGTCATCGGCTCCCTACGGTTGGCGCGAGGTGTGACGCGCGGCACACAGCATCGCATGTGCCTTCATATGCGCAGCAGAGCACGCGCCGGGTCGCGTGCGTGGCTTGTAGCGGCCGCGCTCGCGCGGCTGACGGAGCCCTACCCGTGGGTGGTGCTCGCGACGATATGCCCCATCGGTCGCGCAAGCGCGACCGCTACGCGACGCCCGTCCGTTGGTGTAGCGGCCGCGTTGACGCGGCCGATGGCACGT
>CADDZI010000051.1 GCA_902812405.1 bacterium
GTCCGGCCAGGCGGGTGCTGGCGGCCCCGCCGCCGGCGCGGGCGCCGGTCAGGGTAGCAGGCCGCACTAGAGCCCGCGGCGGCAATGGCGGCGCGCAGCAGCGCCGGTTCGGGCGTGGTCTGGGAGCCAGCGCCCGAGGTGGTTGAGGCAGCAAATATCACCCGCTTCATGCGCGAGCTGGGAAGGCCGTCGCTCGAAGCGTTGTGGGAGCAGGCACGCACCGACCTGCCTGACTTTTACCGCCGGCTGGAACGCCACATTGGACTGGCATGGCTTGCGCCATACCGTGAGGTTGTCGATCTGTCGCGCGGCGCTCCGTTTGCACGCTGGTTTGCAGGCGCAACGTACAACGCGTCGTTCGGCTGTCTGGACCGGCACATCGAGGCGGGCCGGGGGCCGGCGACAGCGCTTGTTGCCGAGGCCGAAGACGGCACGTCACGCAGCCTGAGCTTTGACGAGCTGCGCCGCGAGGTGTGCCGCGTGGCCGCCGGGCTGGCAGACCTGGGAGTTTCTCGCGGCGACCGCGTCGGCATCTTCCTACCGCTCATCCCCGAGGCGGCGATTACCCTGCTGGCGGTGGCCCGCATCGGTGCGATTGCCGTGCCCGCGTTTTCGGGGTACGGCGCTCCGGCTCTTGCGACCCGGCTGGCCGACGCCGGCGCGCGCGTGCTCGTCACCGCAGACGGCACCTACCGGCGGGGCAAGTTCGTGGATATGAAATCCGTCGCCGACGCGGCGTGCGAGCAGGCCGGGTGCGTCGAGAACGTCGTCGTCGTGCGCACCCGCGGCATGCCGACGCAGTGGGATTGGGCTCGCGACGTCGCCTGGGACGACTTCGTCACGGGTCGTCCGGAGTTTGTTCCGGCGGTGCCGACGGATGCCAACGAGCCGTACCTGTTGCTGTACACGTCGGGATCGACGGGCAAGCCCAAAGGTGCCGTGCACGGTCACGCCGGGTTTCCGGTCAAGGTGATTTTCGACCAGTATTTGTGCTTCGACGTCCGGCCCGGCGACCGTATGCTCTGGTTCACCGACATGGGCTGGATGATGGGGCCGTTCCTCGTCTTGGGAGCGCTGGGTTTGGGCGCCGCGGCGGTGCTCTATGACGGCACGCCCGACTACCCGCATCCCGGGCGGCTGTGGGAAGTCTGCGCGCGGCACGTGGTCACGCACCTGGGCATTGCGCCGACGGCCATCCGCGCGCTCATGGTGCACGGCGAGGAGGTACCGCAGCGCTACGATCTCGGATCGCTCCGCATCCTGGGCTCAACCGGCGAGCCGTGGAATCCCGAACCCTACCGCTGGTTCTCGCGCTGTGTGGGTCGAGACCGGTTGCCGATCATCAATTACTCAGGAGGGACGGAAGTCAGCGGTGGTATCTTGGGGTGCTTCCCCATCCGCCCCCTCGTGCCGTGTGCTTTTCACGGACCCGTACCCGGCATGGATGCGGACGTCGTCGACGAGCAAGGGCGGCCCGTGAGGGGCGAGGTGGGAGAACTCGTCGTGCGTCAGCCCTGGCCCGGGATGACTTTGGGCTTTTGGCGGGACGAGGAGCGCTACCTGAAGACCTACTGGTCACGCTTTGAAGGCGTCTGGGTGCACGGAGATTGGGCCAGCGTCAGCCCGGATGGCTACTGGTTCATCCATGGGCGGTCGGACGATACGATCAACGTTGCCGGAAAACGCGTGGGGCCAGCCGAGTACGAGAGCGCGCTCGTCGGCCACGGTGCCGTCCGCGAGGCGGCCGCGATTGCCGTTCCGGATGAGGTCAAGGGTGATGCTGTCGTGTGCCTGGCGGTCCTCCGTCCGGGCTGGGAGAAGAGCGAGACGCTGCGCGGAGAGCTGATGGCCGCCGTTGTTACGGCATTGGGCAAGCCGCTGGCCCCCAAAGCGATCAAGTTTGTCGATGATTTGCCGCGCACGCGCAATGCCAAGTTGATGCGCCGGGTGGCCAGGGCTCGGTATCTGAAGCTACCCGACTTAGGCGACCTGAGCGCTCTCGAGAATCCCTCGTCGCTCGACGCGATCGACACAGCGTCCTGATATCCCGCCATTCTGGTCGCGCTTGCGCTTCCCACGCGCGGCGTAGAGTCTCGTGTAGCGGTCGCGCTCGCGCGACCGACGGGCGTTGCGCACACCCTCGTATGAGGAGGCGTAAGGCGAAATAGTCTGTCGGCCGCGCACGCGCGGCCGCTACAGGGGTGCGGTCCCAGGGCCGTTAGGTGTAATAACCTGTCGGCCGCGCACGCGCGGCCGCTACAGGGGTGCGGCCGCTACAGGGGGTGCGGTCGCTACGGGTGCGGTCGCTACGGGTGCGGTCGCTAGCGGGGGGCGGCAGCCGCGACGGCATCCCGCATGCGCCGTGCCGCGTCGACCATGTTACGCAGGGCGGGGATGACCTCTTCCCAGCGTCGCGTCTTCAATCCGCAATCCGGATTGACCCACAGCTGATCCGGCCGCAAGAAGCTCGCTGCTTTGCGCAGCAGCTCGTACATTTCGTCGCTGGTTGGGATGCGGGGCGAGTGAATGTCGTACACCCCCGGGCCGATGTCATTGGGATAGCCGTGGCGAGCAAACGCCTGCAGAAGCTCCATGCCGCTGCGCGACGACTCGATCGTCATGACGTCGGCGTCCAACAGGGCAAGGACGTCAAAGATGTCGTTGAATTCGGCATAGCACATGTGGGTGTGAATCTGCGTTGCATCCTGCACGACAGATGAGGCGAGCCGGAAAGCGCGCGTCGCCCAGTCAATATAAGCCGGCCACGCGGAGCGGCGCAGGGGCAGACCTTCCCGAAACGCGGGTTCGTCAATCTGGATGATGCGGATGCCGGCTCGTTCGAGATCCGCCACCTCATCGCGAATGGCCAGCGCGATCTGCATCGCCGTCTCGGCTCGCGGCTGGTCGTCGCGCACAAACGACCACTGCAAGATCGTCACCGGACCGGTCAGCATGCCCTTGAGGGGACGGTCGGTTAGGGATTGCGCATAGGTGATCCATCCGACCGTCATGGGATGCGGGCGCTCGACGTCTCCGTAGATGATCGGCGGTTTGACGCAGCGCGAACCGTAGCTCTGCACCCAGCCGTGGTTTGTCAAGGCAAAGCCCGACAGCTGTTCGCCGAAGTACTCCACCATGTCGTTGCGTTCGGCCTCGCCGTGCACCAGGACGTCCAGCTCCAAACGCTCTTGCTCGCGCACCGCATGCTCGATTTCGGCGCGCATGGCGCGCTCGTAGGCGGCCGCGTCGATCTTGCCGCGCCTGAACGCGGCCCTGGCTTCGCGGATGGCGGGAGTTTGCGGAAAGCTGCCGATCGTCGTGGTGGGAAACAGCGGCAGCGGCACACGTTCCCGTTGCCGCGGGCGGCGCTGGGCAAAGGGCGACGAGCGCCGGACATCGGCCTCGCGGACGTCCGCCAGGCGTTGCGCAACCCTCGGCGTGTGGACGCGCTGCGATCGGCGACGGGTATCGCAGGCCGCATCCGATGCAGCCAAGCTCGCGGCGACCGCCGCTCGGCCGTGGACGACTCCCCGCGCAAGGCTGACGACTTCGTCTAGTTTTTGCACGGAAAATGCCAGCCACGTGCGGATCTCGGGGTCGAGGTTTGTTTCCCGCGCTAGATCCACCGGGCAGTGCAACAGGCTGCAGGACGGGGCAACCCAAAGCTGCGGGTGACGGCGCGCGGCCGTCTCCAGAACGTCCAGCCTGCGGCCCAGGTCGGTACGCCACACGTTGCGGCCGTCAACCACGCCCAGTGACAGCACCCTCTCGCGCGGCCACACGTCCAAAAAGGCCGGCAGCTGCTCGGGGGCACGCACGAGATCCAGGTGCACGCCTGCCACCGGCAGCGAGGCCAGCAGCTCGGCCCGGTCGGCGACGCTCCCGAAGTAGGTCGCGACCAAAAGCGACATCCCCGGGGCGGCCAAGGCTTCGTAGCAGGTACGGTAGGCCGTAAGCCACTCCGGCGCAAGATCGGTCGCAAGGACGGGCTCGTCGCACTGCACCCATCTGACGCCCATATCCCGCAGCCGCTCCAAAACCTCGACGTAGACGGGCAGGATACGTTCCAGGTACGCCAACCGAGAACCCGGCTGCCCGTCAGTCTGCCGCTCCTTGCTCAAAGCGAGAAACGTCAGCGGCCCGACGAGGACCGGCTTTGGGGCGTAGCCGGCTGCCAGGGCTTCGCACGTCTCATCGAGCAGGCGCATGCTGCTGAGTGCAAAGCGCATGCCGGGCTCCAATTCCGGCACGATGTAGTGATAATTGGTGTCAAACCACTTGGTCATTTCCAGCGCCGGACTTTCCGACGAGCCGCGCGCCATCGCAAAGTACGTGGCCAGGTCCGGTCTGCCGTCCGCCCGGCCGAAGCGCTGCGGTATGGCCCCCAGCATGAAACTCGTGTCCAGCACGTGGTCGTAGAAGGAGAAATCCCCGGCGGCGACCAGGTCCAAGCCAGCGGCCCGCTGCAGCTCCCAGTGCCGCCGTCGCAGATCGCGACCCACTCCTTCCAGGTCAGCCGGGCCGAGCTTGCCCTGCCAGTACGCCTCGAGGGCTTTTTTGAGCTCGCGGTCCGCTCCAATGCGCGGAAAACCGAGGATGTGAGCAGTTGCCACGGCAGGTGTTACCTCGTAGGGGGTGACGGGATCGGGCTACTTGCCCAAAATCTTACGAGCGATGACGATACGCTGAATCTGCTGCGTTCCCTCGTAGATTTGGGTAATTTTGGCGTCGCGCATCATGCGCTCGACGGGGTACTCGGTCATGTACCCGTAGCCGCCAAGCAGCTGAACGGCATCCGTCGTGACCCGCATGGCAACGTCCCCGCACTTGAGCTTGCACAGCGCCCCCCAGTACGTGACGTCCGGTCCTCCCGCGTCGCAGCGGCTGGCCGCCTCGTAGAGCAACAGGCGCGCCGCCTGGATCTCACAGTCCATGTCGGCGACCATCCATTGCAGGCCTTGCTGTTTGGCAAGCGGCTTGCCGAACGCGACGCGCTCCTGCAGGTAGCGGGCGGCAAAATCCAGCGCTCCTTGCGCGATCCCCAAGGCCTGGGCGGCAACGCCGGGCCGGGATTTGTCCAGCGTTGCCATTGCGATCCGGAAGCCTTCACCTTCTTCGCCCAGCCGCCGGTCGGCCGGGATGCGGCAATTGTCGAGGATGACCTCGTTGGTCGGGGAGCCGCGGATGCCCATCTTGTGCTCGACTTTACCGAGCTTGAAACCCGGGTCGTCGGTGTGGCAAATGAAGGCCGAGGCACCCTTGGGACCCAGCGTGGGGTCGGTCATCGCAAAGACGATGCAGATGTCGGCGACCGCCACGTTGGTGATGAAGACTTTGGTACCGTTCAGGACGTACCAGTCGCCCTCGCGGCGTGCAGTCGTCCGCATGTTGGCGGCGTCCGAGCCGGACGTCGGCTCCGTCAGTGCATAGGAGGTCATCATCTCGCCGCTGGCAAGCTTGGGCAGGTAGGCGCGCTTTTGGGCTTCGTTGCCGGCAATCATGATCGGCAGCGCGCCGAGTTCCTGTACCGCGATGATGAGAGCCGACGTCGCGCACGCCTTGGACACCTCTTCGACAACCTTGACGTAAGTCAAAAAGCTGCCCAAGCCGCCGTACTCTTCGGGGAAGGGAATGCCGAGCAACCCGTTGCGCGCAAACAGGTCGGCAATGTCCTTGGGATATTCACCGGTTGCGTCGATCTGCGCCGCGCGGGGTGCCACCTTATCGCGAACCAGGGCGCGGACGGTGTCGAGCACCATCTTTTCGGTAGCGATGGCTTCGGCGCTGCGCTCGGGTGCGAGCATCACTGGCCTCCTGTGCGAGAGGCTTCCTGTTCGCCGGGTATGCCGCCGCTTCCGCCTGGACGTGTGGCTGCCGCCCCACCGGCAGCACTGTCGCCCATTAAGGCTGCGATCTCGTCCAGCAGGCGCAAAACGACATCCACGCCGGCCAGGTTAATCCCGCAGATGTCGGTGAGCCGCCGGATGGTGGCCAACCGCTCGACGTCGCGCGGCGAGTAGAAGCGTACGTCGTTGACCACGCGCGGATGCACGAGGCCCGCCCGCTCGTACCGGACGAGTGTCGCCGGATCCACCCCGCACTGCGCGGCGACGGCGTGGATGGCGAAGTACTCTTCAACGAGCTCAAGGTCCATCATCGTTTCTGTGCCAGATCCGCCAGTTGACGGAAGAGTTCGCGCTCGCGCTCGCTCAACTGCGTCGGCATCTGGGCAACCAGCGTCACGTAGAGATCGCCGTAGCCGCCGGAGCGCTTGGGCATGCCCTTGCCGGGGATGCGCAACCGGCGACCGTTGGGCGAACCGGCAGGCACCTTGACCGTGATCGGCCGGGTCATCGTGGGGACTTCAACCTCGCCGCCCAGCGCGAGCGTGTAAATCGGAACGGGCTGCTCGACGTAGAGATCGTCGCCTTTGAGTGTGAAGACCGGGTCGGGCAGGATATGCACGACGAGGTACAGGTCGCCGTTGGCCCCGCCGCCGATGCCCGGGCGCCCCTGACCCGCTAGGCGTATGCGCTGGCCTTCGTGCACGCCGGCCGGGATGGTTACTTCAAGCGACTTCTGCGTCTGCACCGTTCCCGTGCCGCGGCAGTCGTGGCACAACTTACCGCGATCATTGCCGGTCCCTCGGCAGCGCGGGCACGCCGCTTCGGTCTGCAGCGACAGCGTTCTCTTGCCGCCGGTGTACGCTTCGCGCAGCGTCAGGTCGAGCGTGCTCTCGACGTCGTCACCGCGGCTGCGGCGCGTGCGCGCGCCAAAACCCGTGCTGCGGCCCATACCTCCGAAGAACGTCTGGAAGAATTCGGAGAACCCGCCGTCGCCCAAGTCCCCGACGTCGAAGTGCACGCCGCCGCCGTCGGGGGCACCCGTGCCGTAGCGCACGCCGCCCGCAAAATCCCGCGCCCGCTGCTGCCAGTCGGCGCCCAGCGAATCGTACGTCTTGCGCTTATCCGGGTCGGAGAGGACCTCGTAGGCCTCGGAGATCTCCTTGAACTTCTCCTCGGCCTCTTTCTTGCGCGTCGGGTTGACGTCCGGGTGCCACTCGCGCGCGAGCTTGCGGTAGGCAGCCTTGATCTCTTTGGTCGTCGCGGTCTTGGGGACGCCCAGGATCTTGTAGTAGTCTTTATACTGGACGGGCATGAGACGTGCCCGCTACTCTGGCGTGGTCGAGACGATCACCTGCGCCGGCCGCAGCACCTCGTCGCCCAGCGCATAGCCCTTGCGAGCTTCGTCGACCACAATGTTGGCGGGCGTCCCCTCGGTCTGCCGCGTCCCGACCGCCTCCGAAACCTTGGGATCGAACTCTTTGCCGGCGACCTCCAGCGGCCGCACACCCTCCGTGCGCAGCAGCGCCTCGAGTTGCTTCATCGTCGCCAGGACGCCGTCGACCAGTTGGTCGGGCGGCGTGCCGGCTTCGCGGAAGGCGGCGGCCCGCTCCATGCTGTCCATGATGTCCAGCAGGCGCTTGAGGATCTCCCTGCGCCCCCGCTCGGAGAGCGCGAGGTGCTCGCGCACGGCACGCTTTTTGTAGTTCTCGAAATCCGCCAGCGCGCGCAGGTACAGGTTGCGCTGCTCCTCGAGCTCGGCTTTGGTTTTCTCGAGCTCGGCACGCAGCGTGGTGGCGGCATCCGCGGGCGCCAGCCCATCGGCCGACGCTTCATCGATGCCGGGAACGGGCCCGCTCGCCAGCGAGTCGAATTCGTCGCCGTCAGGCATAACCGGCCTCTGTAGCCTCCTCGATTACGTTTCTTTGTACTCGGCGTCGATGACGTCGCCCTCGGGCCCCGCCGACCCGGCCGTACCCGTCCCTGCCGTCTGAGCGCCGGCAGCCCCGTTGGGGGCGCCGTCCGCCGATGTCGCGCCGGCCTTCTGGTACAGGCTCTGCGAGATCTTGTAGGACAGCTCTTGCAACCGGTCGGTCGCGCGGCGCAGTTCGTCCGCAGTACCGCTCTTGAGGAGCGAGCGGACGTTGTCTAGGGCCTTCTCGACATCGGCCTTGTCGGAGGGCGAGACCTTGTCGCCCAATTCCTTGAGCGTCTTCTCGACTTGGTACTCCAGGCTCTGGGCGCGGTTGCGGACCTCCGCCTCCTCGCGCTTGCGGCGGTCCTCCTCGGCGTGTGCCTGCGCCTCGCGCACCATGCGATCGATCTCCTCCTTGGAGAGGTTGCTCGACGCGGTGATCGTGATGCGCTGCTCCTTGCCCGTGCCGAGGTCCTTGGCCGTGACGTGCGTGATGCCGTTGGCATCGATATCGAAGGTGACTTCGATCTGCGGCACGCCGCGCGGGGCGGGTGGAATGCCCTCCAGGCGGAAGCGGCCGAGCGTCTTGTTGTCGGCGGCCATCTCCCGCTCGCCCTGCAGGACGTGGATGTCCACCGACGTCTGGTTGTCCTCGGCCGTCGTGAAGATCTGCGACTTGCGGGTCGGGATCGTCGTATTACGCTCGATGAGCGGCGTCCGTACGCCACCCAGGGTCTCCAAGCCCAGCGTCAGCGGCGTCACGTCGAGCAGGACGACGTCCTTGACCTCGCCGGCCAGGACGCCGGCCTGGATGGCGGCCCCGATCGCAACGACCTCATCCGGGTTGACGCTCTGGTTGGGATCTTTCTTGGTCAGCCGCTTGACGAGCTCCACGATGACCGGCATACGGGTCGCGCCGCCGACCAAGACAACCTCTTTGATGTCGTCCACGGTGAGCTTGGCATCCGCCAGCGCGTTCTCGAAGGGCTTGATGCAGCGTTCGGTGAGGTCGGCCGTCAGCTGCTCGAACTTGGCCCGCGTCAGGGTGTAGTCGAGGTGCTTGGGGCCGTTCTGGTCGGCCGTGATGAAGGGCAGGTTGATCGAGGTCTGCACCATCGAGGACAATTCGATCTTCGCCTTCTCTGCAGCCTCGGTCAGGCGCTGCATGGCCTGCCGGTCGTTGGAGAGGTCGATGCCCTGGTCTTTTTTGAACTCGGCGACCAGCCAGTCCACGATGCGCCGGTCATAGTCGTCGCCGCCGAGGTGCGTGTCGCCGTTGGTGGCTTTGACTTCGAAGACGCCGTCGCCGACTTCAAGGATGGACACGTCGAACGTACCGCCGCCCAGGTCCCACACGAGAATCGTCTCGTTGCCTTTCTTGTCGAGGCCATAGGCCAAAGCGGCCGCCGTCGGCTCGTTGATGATGCGCAGCACGTCCAGGCCTGCGATGCGGCCGGCATCCTTCGTGGCCTGACGCTGGGCGTCGTTGAAGTACGCCGGTACCGTGATGACGGCGCGGGTCACCTTCTCGCCCAAGTAGGTGCTGGCGTCGGCGACGAGTTTCTGCAGGATCATCGCCGAGATTTCTTGCGGCGTGTAGGACTTGCCGTCAATCGTGACCTTGTGGTCGGTCCCCATCCAGCGCTTGATGGACGAGATCGTCCGCTCCGGGTTCGTGATGGCCTGCCGCTTGGCGAGCTGGCCCACCAGGCGCTCGCCGCTCTTGGTAAAGGCCACCACGGACGGCGTGAGGCGGCTGCCTTCCGCGTTCGTGATGACGGTGGGCGTCGTGCCTTCCATGTAGGCGACGACCGAGTTGGTCGTGCCGAGGTCGATGCCGACGACTTTTGCCATGTCTTCTTACTCCTCTGCGGCCAGACCGGGCGGCTTGACCCGGTCTGGCGTTCTTTTTTAGTTGTGTGTCTTCGCTTGTGTGTGGCGGGTGGCGACGCTTGCGTCTGGCGGGGCCCGCTGCGGGCGAGGTTTAGCCCTGCGGGATCACGTCCGGCCTGTCGCCCAGGGTGACTTGGAACGGCTGCAGGCTGCCGTTGCGCCAGACCAGCAGCGTGACCCTGTCCCCGACCTGCATCTTCGCGACCGCGTTCTGCACCTGAGCCGGGCTCGTCACTTTCTGGTGGTTGATCTGAAGGATGACGTCGCCTTGCTGCAAGCCGGCCTTGCTGGCCGGGCTCTGCGGGACAACGTCCGCCACGACGACGCCGCCGCTACCTGTGTAGCCCAGGTAATTGGCGATTTGCGGCGTCAGCGACTGCATCTCGATACCGATGAACGGATGGCGGATGCTGTGTCCGGTCTCCTCGATCTCCGCCAAAACGGGCTGGGCCAAGTTGATCGGGATCGCGAAGCCAATAGCCTGAGCCTGCTCCGCAACCACAGCGTTGATGCCGACGACCTGGCCGTCGGTCGTCACAAGCGGACCACCCGAGTTTCCGGGATTAATGGGCGTCGTAATCTGGATCATGTCGTTGTAGTGAAAGACCGGGAACCCGTCGCCGCCGGTCGCCGTGATGCCCGTGCGGTGCAAGGCCGAGACGATGCCCAGACTGACCGAGTTCTGCAGCGCTTCGGGTTCACCGATCGCCAAGACAAACTGGCCCTGCTGCAGGGCGCTTGAGTTGCCCAAGGGGAGCGCCGGCGGCAGGTTGGCGCCATGGATGCGCAAGATGGCCAGGTCGGCTTCGTTGTCCGTGCCGACGACCTCCGCATCAACCTGGCGTCCGGTCCACAACAAGACCTGCACCTTATCCGCGTGATAGATGACGTGGGCGTTGGTTGCGACGTAGGCCGTATCGCCGTTGCGCTTGATAATGAAGCCCGACCCCGAGGCTTGCGCCGTGAAGGGTTGGCTCTGTGGGAACTGGTTGCCGAAGAACTGCCGGAAGAACGGGTCGTTCTGGAACGGGTTATAGATCTGCTGAACGCCGTGCACGGTGGACTTGATCAAGACCACCGAAGGCTCGGTTGCCTTGACGGCGCGAATGACCCGTTCCTCAAAACCGGAAAGGTCCGAGCGGGCGAGAGGGGCCGCCATCGCATCCCCGGCCTTGACTGCGGCTTGCTGGGCATGCCACACCTTCGGCACCATGAAGACGACGACAAAAGCGCCGATGAGCACGCCGAGAATGCCGACCAGGAAGAAGCCCAGCGACGTGCGGGTTTGCGAATTCATCGTGATTTTTCCACTCCTATGGCTTGATTGGGGGCGCTGCCGTCCGCACGAGGGCCGCGGTGCTGATCGGCGCCCGAAGCGTGCCTACCGCGGGCACGGTAGGTTTGTTGCCGCGGCCAACAGCAGCGCACCTTTCGCGCCCTGCGCCGGCCATTTTGTCCCGGCATACGGTATATTGGTTCGGTATCAGAATCCGTTAGCACTATAGCATCGAGAGTGCTAATCGTCAACCTCAGGTGCTGCAACACCCGTAGCGGCCGGTTTTAGCCGACCGTCGCGGTTACGCGTCGGAAAGTTACCCGTGCCATCGGACCGTGGGGCATGTCGTAGCGGCCGCGCCTGCAGGGCAGCCAGGGTGGGGTGACACGGGGTTTCGGTCCCCATATACGTAGCGGCCGCGCTGTGCGCGGCCGACGGAGCATCCCGCGTTGCTCACGACTCACGCCCGGGTCGCGCATCGCCGTGGTCCTGCCCGGGAACGCGTCGTCTTTTGCATCGCGCAAAAGATCGCTGCTCCACTTCGCGCGTGCTCTCGCCATCCGTAGCTTCGCACGCGCTAGAGAGGCCCCGGGGCAGAACCCCGTCGCCTGCACGCCCCACGCCGCGCAGCGGCTCCCGTAGCGGTCGCACTTGCGCGCCCGAGACCAGCCTGGCAACGTTTCCGTAGCGGTCGCACTTGCGGTCGCACTTGCGCGCCCGAGAGACGGTTTCACCCCGTGCGCCCCACGTTCACGTTTTGCCCAAGGCGTGCTCTTCCCCAGCGGCCGCTTGCGTACAAGGGCTGCAGGGAGTCAGGCCGTGGCTGCGATCAGTAATCCGACGAAGACAGAGTATATCACGGCCGCCCCGGCTGCGGCCCACGCGGGCAGCTCGAGAACGAGCGCCAGAGCATACCCAACCACAACAAAGTACCACGCACTCAGCGGGTTGAACGCAGCACCGAAGGCCGCCAGCTTGACGTGCCCCGGAGCCAGCGCCATGACGAGCGTTCCGAGCGATGGGATCGCAAATAGGTCCAGGGGCGTTCGCACGGCGGCCGGGCCCCGCAGCGCTATCAGGACGGAATTGGCCAGATTGGCGATGGCGTACGG
>CADDZI010000052.1 GCA_902812405.1 bacterium
CCGCCAAATCCAAGCGAGGAGGGCGTGCCTTTCACAGCGTTGGCCTGAATTACCTGCGGCCCTGGTGGCCCGACGCAAACCGACGCTTGTGCAGTTCCACTTCTTCTTTAAGGGAACCCGCGCTGACGCCGACCTCGACGACCAGGGCGGATGTCGCCAGCATGAGGACGATGCCGCCCAGCACGACGATGAGCGCCCCCAGCCAATCGAAGCGTCCGTGCAGTGCGGTGTTGAAGGCGAGCACGATGCTGGACAGCAAGAACAAGGCGATGGCAATGTAGTAGCCCCACAGGGCGTTGCGCACGAGCGCTGCCCGCCGCAATTGACGGTCCAGCCACTGCTCGATCGCGGCCGCATGCTCCACGTTGCCCTCGCTGCGGAAGCGCTCACTCTGACCCAGAAGGACGCGTGTCTGATCCACGACCCGTCCCAGGCGAACGAGTGTGCTGGAAACGAGGGACCCCGCAGCCAAGATAAGGATGGCTGGCGTGATCATCGCCGAGACCATGGAAAGGTCGGCTTCGAGGATGGTTCTCATACAAGGGTCACGGTTAGGGGCAACGGCCGGGCATCCATTTTCGTTTCCCCACCGTATGTATGCTATGATGCCTTGCACTATCGAGGACAGTCAAACGGCTGGCGGACAATCTCGTTTGTGCTGCGCGACCGCGCAGGCCGGTTCGGAGACTCCGCCGCCGGCGCCCCGCATGCCCACCGACGCACGACACATGGTTTCCCCACGCGGACAGTCCATTTTGGTGCGCGCCGTGGCGGCGGTTGTGCTTTTGCTCACCGGGATGTCCGCAGCACAGGCCGATACCCTGTCAGCGGCAAACGCGGGACAGTCGGAAAGCATCGTGCTCGCCGGCGGATGCTTCTGGGGCATGCAGGCCGTCTTCGAGCAGCTCAAAGGGGTCACGAGCGTCGTCGCCGGGTACGCCGGGGGCAAGAAAGCAACCGCCCACTACGAGCTGGTGAGCACAGGCCTCACGGGGCACGCGGAATCGGTCCTGATTACCTTCGATCCGCACGTCATCAGCCTGCAGCAGATCTTTGATGTCTTCTTCTTGGTGGCGCACGATCCGACCGAACGCAATCGGCAGGGCCCGGACGTCGGCAGCCAATACCGTTCGGTCGTTTTCTACACCAGCGACGCGCAGCGGGCGGCGGCAGAGGCGTACATCGCACACCTGGAGCACGAGCACGTGTACGACAAGCCCGTCGTCACACAGGTCGTGCCGCTACCGGCGTTCTATCCCGCCGAAGCCTACCATCAGGATTACGTCGCGCACCATCCGGACAGTCCCTACGTCCAGTATGAAGATCTGCCCAAGCTGGCTCTCTTGCGGCAAAAGTTTCCACAGCTCCTGAAGACGTAGTCTGTCGCTCCGGGTTGTGACGCAGTAGACCAGGAGATCGCAGATCTCTTTGAAGGCGTCAAACCCCACACGCGCACTCGTCGTCACTCGACCGGCTAGGACCGTCGCCCGCGTGTCCGGCACCCGAAGAACTCATCGCGTTCGCAGCTTTTGCTCGACACCCGTGTCTTTCTACGGGCGGCCGGCGCACCCGAAAACCTCTCCGACGTCGCACGCAGCACGATCGAGGATCCCACCAACCGAACTGGGTTTTCGCGAGTTACCCATCCGGCACAGCCACGCGATCGCGGTCGCGGCACTGTCGGCCTACCATCGCGATCCGTTCGACCGTGTCTTGATCGCACAAGCCAGAATCGAGGGGATGAGGCTTCTCACCGTCGATCCACACGTGGCCCGCTACCAGGTCAACTATCTTCTGTCATCTGCCTCGTCGCGTCGACAGCGCGCCAGACGGGGCGGCCAAACACCCGCCTGACCACCGTAATCCGCCGCTGGGCGCAGGCCCATCCTGTGTGGATCGGCTCTTGTTGTCCGTACCCTCACGGGCTACCGCGGTCGGCGCATTGCAAAGGGTGCGCACCGTCTTGTGTGAAAACCCTTTCCCATGTGTGCGTTACGTGTTTTTGTCTGCACTCTCGCGTTCGTCATGGAAATCGGTGGTGTGCTCTCCGCGCCGGGTGTCTGCGCACTCACACCGCAGCCGGCGCCCAAACCGGCTCACACCGCGCGTCCGCTGACCAAGGCCGAGCGCGCCAAGCTCGAGGCCTTCAAAAAGTCGGCACCCGCGGATGAATACTTCGGTAAGATGAAGATGAGTTATTTGGGCATCAACAACACCTTTCGCGATCAGGCCATCCGGGCCGGCGATCATACAACCGACAGCAGCGTCATCGATCGGGTGCATTGGGCGGAGGATGCGCTCAATGATTGGCGGCGCAAATATGCGCACGATCCCCAGCTCCCGCGTTCGCTGTACCTGGCGTTCCTGGTTGATAGCAAGATCTGGGTCGCCGATTTTCAGCAGCGAGCGGCCGGCTATCTGCTCGAGTTGCGTCAGAAGTTTGGCAACACGTACTTTGGCAAGCAGGCTCGGGCTGATTTGCAGCGCGGCATGACGATGCACTTCTATGCGCCGGCGCAACCTTGTAAGACGGGCATCGAGCCGACGCCGCAACCGGTTGCGGTGCCCACGGCCGATCCGAAGAATAATATCAAAGTGGACGTGATTCCGGTGCCCTGCTATACACCGCAGCCGCCGTCACCTTCGCCGGCAGCGTCGACCTCAACCAAACCCTAGCGGCCGCTTTTTTTGTGGCCGCGGGTAGCGGTCGGCCTTGGCCGACCGCCGCGCTTGCGCGGCCGACGCAACAACGTCATGTCTTGGGCAAGCGCGGGTAGCAGCAGATGCCCCGTAGCGGCCGTGCTTGCGCGGCCGACGCAACGTGACGTCTTGGGCAAGCGCGCAAACGCGGCCTTCCCTCGGTCGCGCAAGCGCGACCGCTACACATCCTCACGCAAACGACACGTCGAGGCTCTACGCGCGCCGGATGGCTATCGGCAATCCATCTTCGCCCCAGCTGAACCGTAGGACGCGCTCGTCCGTCGGCACGTCGGCCGCCCACTTGTGCTGCGTGACGATCTTCTGCCCCAGTTCCCAGGCCAGTTTTGCCGCGGCGGCCGGCTCGAGCACCTTCGCCTCGCCGCCCAAACTGAGGACCCAGGCGACCACCTCGCGCGGATCGTTGACGGAAAAGACGATACGCAGCCGCCCGTCGGGCAAAAGGGTGCACGACTTCTCCGCCGGCCAGCGGCGTGCATAGACGTCCGCGGCACGCACCTCGCTGACGTCAACCACGACGTCCTCCGCCGGGCGGTGTCCGACCCAAATCCCAAAACTGTGGCGCAGCTCATCATCAATGCTGATCCCGGGATCAGGCGTAAATATGTCGTCTGCATCCACCCTCACATCTTCGATGCGGTCGAGCGCGAAGAACTTGGCTTTCTCATCGCCTTCATCGATACCCCAGACGTAGAACCGGCCGGCATAGTCATGCACCGCGTAGGGAGCAATGGATCGCTCCTCCGCGCGGCCGCCTCGGGTCTTGCGGTACTTCATCGTGATGATCTGGTGGTTGCGCACGGCATGCTCGACGCGGTTGAGTAAATCGTAGAAGTTCCGATCGGCCCGGGGCACCGGCTGCCGCACGGGTGCCGTTGCCCTGGCATCCGGATCCAACTTGCTGAGCTGTGCGTCCAGCTGGTCGATGAACATGCTGATCTTGTCGATGAGGGGCGGCCCGACCCGCGCCGCCGCAGCCCGCAAGACGGCGAGCTGGTCGCGTTTGCGGGGATCGGCATTGAGGGGGGGATAGAGCGTCCAGGTCGCCGGCACCGTGAAGACCCGCCGTCGTCTATCCCAATGGAGCTCCAAGCCGTCGGAGGCCTTGAGCGTCTTCTTAATCCGCTTCCAGGTTGCCGTCGAAAAGTGGCGGCCGCACACTTCGCGTGCCCGCTTCAGCGTGATGCAACGCTCCCGGTCCAAGGTCTGCAACAGCCGCCGATATGCCTCTTGTTTCATCGCCTCGTTCGCCCCGTCTCCCTGTGGGTTTTCGGCCATCGCCCGGCACGGGTGCAGATTCTGACCGGGTTGAATTGTGGCCGGCTTTTCGGCAGATTCGCCGGCGGCTATGCTGAGCACATGAAAAACTCCCTGCCGAAAGGCGCTCAGATCATCACCCTCATACTCCGCGCCGCCCGCGGGGCGGCACTTTCGGACGAAAGCCTCAAAAACACTGTCCTCTTCGAGTGCAGCGTGGGCGAAGGGGGCGCGGTCATCCTGCCGCGCGAGCAGGCTGCCATGTTCGCACGGCGTGTCGACCGCGCCCACGCCCGCCTCTTGCGGGCCGGTCTCCTCCACCGGCCCGCCCCGGGCCTCTCCCAGACCACGGCTTTAGGCATCGCCTACCTGGAGGCCAATGCCACAAGGCTTGGCCCCCAGACTCTGAAACGCCTCAAGGCCGACCCGCCCGGCCTCTGTCCCGACTATTCCTCTCGGACGTTTTTCCAGGGTTGCACTCCGCAGACTGATCGGCCACCGGATGGCCGCGAAAACCCGGACCCCGAGCATTACCCCCCGAGTTCACTGGAGTCCAACCTCGTCGGGGCGGGCCTCACCTTTGAACGGCAGCCCGAGGATGTGTACCAGGTCTCTTTCGAGGGTAGGCTGCGGTCGTGGTGTGTGCGCCTGAAGGCTGCGGACGGCAAGCTTCTTGTGCGGGCCCACCTGCTGCGCGTGCCCCGCTACTCCCCTACGCGCGCCTCGATGCTCGAGTACGCCTTGCGCCTGCACGGTGAATTCGAGGGGCCGCGCTTTTGCCTGGAAGGAAAAGACTCGCTTGCTCTGTGCTGCGAGCTAGCCCTGGAGGCGACGGCCGACCCGCCCCATCTGCGGCACGCCATCATCGAGACGATCCACAAGGGTGAGGCCGTGTACCCCAAGCTTCTCGAGTTGGCCAAGAGCGGCGATACGTTGCAGAGCCTCGAGGCGGCCTTCAAGAGAAGCCCATGACCGACCCGTCCTTCGCGGATCGCGTCCGCGGCACGCTGCTGGGCGGCGCGATCGGCGACGCACTCGGCGCTGCCTTTGAGGCGATGCCCAACGCCGCCATTGAGGCCGTTCTCGGCAGCCCGCGCGTTCTCGACTACCGCCTGGGAGAACAGGACTCCATTCTGTCCGGGCACCCCGCAGGCCAGCCAACCGACGACACGGCCATGGCCCTGTCGCTGGCCAGGGTTCTTGCAAGCGCTCCCCGGATCACCGCACGGGTGATCGCCCGCGCCTTTCGCAACGACCTGTCACCGGACGGCCGCTACGGCCGGCTCTTTTACGAGGGCGCCCCGGGAATCGCCACGACGCGGGCCCTGCGCCGGCTAGCAAACGGCGCCCACGCACCAAACAACGGCTATCCCGAAGACGGCGGCAACGGGGCGGCGATGCGCGCCCACCCGGTTGGCGTGCTCCCTAACCGCGGACGCGTCAGCCGCATTGCCGCCCTCCAGGCTCGCATCACGCACGGTCATCCAGCGGCCGTGGCTGCGGCACAAGCCGTTGCGCTCATCGTCCATGACCTGCTGTGGGGTCAACCGCTGACGCCGCAACCTCCGCTCGGCATCACCGAAACCGTCTTCTTGAGTGCATGGCGGCGCGCACACCGCAACCTGACCCTGGACGAGGCTGGCCGCCTGCCACCCCACCTGCGCGATGTCGCCAAGAGCGGTTGGGAAACCGTCTCTGTCGCCCATGCCATTGCCGTGCTCTTCGCGGACGACCCGGAGGCTGGGATCGGCGCGGCGGCGGCCTCCGGTTTGGATACCGATACCGTCGGCTGCATTTGCGGCGCGTTTCTCGGTGCCGCGCACGGTGCACAACGGCTGCCCTCCCGCTGGGTGCACAAGCTGAGCGTGCGCGACCTCGTCGAGGAGGCTGCGGCGGCGCTTCTCGCCCGCTATCACACCGAGCGGCTCTCGGGCCCGCCCCAGCCGCGCCGGTGGCACCAGAGCAGAGGTTGAGAAGCTCATCTCCGAGGCTATTCGGCGTCACGTGCAGGACACGTTGGCGACCGAATCGCCCTCCGGCAGATTCGTCGATTAAGTCGCCTACCCTAAGCAGACATCTCGCCTTCCCAGATAAGCACGTCCGCGAATCCGTTAGCGCTGGCGCGCGACGGCGCCTGGCGTGATGAGCGGCGCGTTGTTGCCCCAGGACGTGCGTTCGTGATCGATGATTGCCGCGATCTCCTGGTCGGAGAGCGAGGCAAACGACGGCATCGCGGCGGCATACGTCGTGCCGCGGATAGCGATCCCCCGCAGGCCGTGCAGGACGGTGCGAATGTGAGCCCGCGGATCGGACGCCGTCACGACCGGATCGCCGGCTAACGGAGGAAATACGCCGGGCACCCCCATGCCGTTAGCCCCGTGGCACGAAGCACAGCGTTCCGTGAACGCCGTCGCACCCAACGCGGCATAATCGAAGCCCGCCACGCTGCCCCCGCCCGAGTACTTGGGCGGGCTCTCAGCATTAGGGCCGCTGGCCGGTTGCATCCCCGCCACCGCCGATGGATTCGCGGCGTACGTCGGGGTTGCCGCAAACTCGGGCGGCGTCGGGAAGAACTCGATTCCATACCAAACCGCCCAGGCGGCAATCAGCGCGAACAACACCCAGGTCCAGACGGGGACCGGAGCCTGCGACTCGGCGCGGCGCGGGCTGAACGGCTCTTCGCCGCTGAACGCGTTGATGGAGACAGTGATTGCGCCATGCACGCTGGACCCCGGCCGCAGCCCGGTGACCGTGATACCGGGCCCGTTGTTGACGGTAAAGGGTATGCGCCGCCATCCAACGTTGCCCAGTGCGTCCACGGCCCGCAAGCGCAAGACGTGCTCCCCGTCCGGGAGCCGGCGCGTGTCCAGCGCAATCTCTCCGGGCGGCGACACGACAGCAAACGGTTCGGTCGCGTCGTCCAAAAACGCGGCCACCGACATGGCGGTCCCAGCGCCCGTCTCTTCGTTCGGCCGCCCACCAACCCGTTGACTCATGTCCGCCTCACCTTTGCCCCTCATCGGTTGTGGCCCCTCAACGGTCATCTGCCCCCGTCATCCGTCTTGGCCCCTTCACCGGTCATCCTTGAGGATGAGACGTTTGGGATGGCCCGGATCGTCCTCGCCCGGGCGCAGCGTGGCCCACACGGCAAAGCCGATGGCCCACAGCGTGACGACGGCTCCGCCCGCGACGATCGTCCACCCCAAAACGTCGTGCGGCTGCGGCGACATGTTCACGGCTTGCGAGCCTCCCGCGTTCTTTGGAAGCCGGGCGTCGCAGGCATGCCCCTAGCGTCCTCCTCCACCAGGCGCGGCGCGCACGCCCGGTGAGGCGGCTGCGGCGGGTGACGTGCCTGCGGCCGGTCTCAAGGGAACCTGACGCAAGGACTTCAGATACGCGACGAGATCGCGGGCTTTGGCCGTCGCAACGACGACACCATGCGGCGGGCTGTAGGGAGGCGGCACGGGCACGACGACGTCGCCCGGATCCGCGTGCGGCTTGATGCGGAAGAGCCAGCGGTAGGACGGCATGATGGATTCCGATACCACCGCCCGCGGCTCGTAGAGGTGAATGTACTGCCAGACCTCGCTGGGCTGGCGGTCGCCGATGTCGCTGAGGTCCGGTCCGTTGCGCTCCGAGCCGAGCAGTTCGGGCGTATCGTAGACATAGTCGCCCGCCACGGAGGGCCGCCCGAAGACGAGGTCTTCTTTGAGCGGGCGCACTTGCTGCGTGTGGCAGTAGCTGCAGCCTTCGCCGACGTACACCTCGCGACCGCGGGCAGCCTGCGCAGACAGTGGCACGACGCCGGGCGTGGCCGGCGTGCGGCTTAACTCGATGCCCGGAATGACGCCCGTGGCAATCGCCAGCACGGCGTAGATGACGAGCGGCGCCGCAACCAGCATGACGACATTGTTCATACCGCTTGCGCTCTTCATGCCACGTTGCTCCCCGCCACCCGCAGCATCCCTAGCGTGCCGGCTGCGCACCGGCCGCCGCCGGAGTGGCGGCGTGGACTGCGCGGCGTCCCAGCGTCATCCAGTAGACATTGTACGCGAAGCACAGGTGCGCGACGAACATCATGCTGCCACCCACGGCGCGCGCGACCCAGAAGGGGGACGCGGCTTCGACCGAGGCGATGAACGGGTCGCCGTGCAGCCAGTCCAAGCCCTGCAGGGTGCCTCCGACCGACAGCGAGCCCACGTACAGCGTCACGCCCAAGAGGGCCAGCCAAAAGTGCAGGCCGGCGGCCAACAGGTTGGGTTCTTTCCCGGTGACGCGCGGCAACAGGCCGTAGATGCCGCCCCAGGCGACGAACGTAATGAACCCATACATCGTCGCATGCGAGTGCCCGACGGTGAAGTTCGTCAGATGCCAGACCGCCTGCAGGCTGCGCAGCGCCTCCACGGTTCCCTGCGAGGATCCCAAAAAGTAGTATGCGACGCCGACGACGAGGAACGGCAGCGCATACGAGCGTCGCACGCGCTCCCAACGTCCGCGGATGGTCAGGGCGAAATTGGCGGTTCCGGCGACGACCGGCACGAGCATGCCGACGCTGAACACAATGGCCAAGGTCTGGAACCACCACGGCAGGGGCGAGAACTCAAAGTGGTGCGCCCCAATGACCGGATAGAACACCAAATTGGTCCAAAAACCCAAGACGCCCAGCGCGTAGGAATAGATCGGGCGGTTGAGCAGCTTGGGTAGCGCGTAGTACAGTGTCCCCAAGGCAAGAAAGGTGAACCACATGCCGACCGCGTTGTGCATGTAGAAGCCCTGTACTGCAACCTGCCCCAGGCCGTGCTGGTACCAGGGCAGAATCGCGGTGATGCCGAGAATGATCGTGAAGATGTACGCCCCGCAGAGGTACCAGTTGGAGATGTAGATGTCGGACTCGGCACGGCGGGCAACCGTGCCCACGAGCGCGATGAGGCTCAAGACGAGCGCGGCGAGGAAGAACAGCGTCACCCACCACACCCACTCGCGGTACTCCTGGTCGCCGTTATTGATGCCCAGGTCGAGCGTCACGGAACCCGCCAGGGCGGCGATGTTGAAGCACCACAGGGCCGCCCACGCGAGCTTGGGAGCCCACAGCGGTCGCCCCGACGCGCGTGCCACGACATAGAATGCGATCCCGGTGAGTGCCACCGAGGCAAAACCATAGAACGTCCCGTTGGTGTGGATGGGCCGCAGACGGCCGAACGAGAGGTAGGGACTCGTCGCCAGATCCGGATAGGGGAATTTAAAGCTGAGCAGCAGGCCGACGGCCGTCGTCAGCAGCAACCACAGCGTCGCAGAGATCGTGTAGGCCACAAAGAGCCGCCGGTCTTCGTCGCGCTCGGCTGCCCGCTCCGAAGCGTCTGAGGCCGCCATGCCGCCGGGCTTAGACGCCGTAGCGGCAAGGACCTAGCCCTCCTACGACAGGCGTCGGTTCAGGTAGCCTCCGATCACAAAGAGCGCGAAGGCCGCATAGAAGAGCGCCGCCAGGGTACCAGAGAAGGCACGCGGCAAGGCAATCGCTAGGTAGAGCATCGCAACGGCAAAGCCGAAGGTGCCCAACTCCGTGACAAAGCCTCGCAGGTAATCGGGCGCATCACCGCTAGACTGAGGCCGGGGGCCGATGGGGCGCGGCAAAAGTCGCGGCACGGCTTGGCCGTAGGCTGCATACGCCTCTCCCCACGCGGTGTGCAGGTAGCGTTCCTCGAGCACAATCAACCGGTAGACGAACGCCGTCATGAGCACGACAACGAGGATCGTCCCCGGCGGGGGCGCGAGGAACCCGATGCCGATAGCTTGCAGGATGTTGCCAAGGTACAGCGGGTTTCGCGTGTACCGGTAAGGTCCGCCGGCGGTCAGACTGCCGGTCTCGATGCGGCTGCTGAAGACGACACCGGCCCGGTGGTAACTGGAACCCCACCAGCGCAGCCCAAACCCGGCGCAGGTTAAGAACGCCGCCACCCACGCCGCGATCTGCACGCCATGCGCCCCCAGGTGCTGACCCACGGCGACAAATGTGGGCACGCCCCGGCCTCCCAGGGCGAACGACAACAGGTATCCCAAGAAAAACCCCATCGCGTAGGCCAGGAAGCTGACGTACCCTCGAAACCGAAACTCCCAGGGCGCGGTCGCGTTCATCGCGGAGTGCCTAACGCAACCCGGCGCGCTTTTCCTGTTTTCGGTCCGTAACGCTTGCATAGCCCGGGTCACTCGCGATGCACCGACCAGCGGGCCTTGCCTGTTCTCGGTCTGCAACGATGCCTAAGCCCGGTCACTCGCCATACACTGAGCCGTCGGTGAGGCCCTGTGCGGATGCGGCGTGCGGGTTGACGGACTCGCCTGCCGCAGAGTAAGATAGGGCCAGCAGTTCCTCGTTAGGCGAGGCGTCCACACGACGACAGACCGCTGCCCGGAAAGGTCGAGAGACCCCAACGGGTGACCAGGCACCGCCGAATCAAGGCGTTACCTAACGCGGCTGAGATGCGTGAGTCTCTCAAAGCGTGTGGTGCTGAAGCTCGACGTTGAGGGTGGGCAACGCGGTGGTCCGCACGAAGACGTTGCCGGCGAGGAGCGCGCCGGTTTTTTCGTGTCGACACCCCGAGGAGGACGCCATGTCAGTGCGCAGCGCCCTCGCCCACGACGTCGCCGTCCGCCGCCCCAGCCTGTGGCGGTCTATCCTCATGTTCCTTTCTATCATGGGGCCGGGTATCATCACCGCCAACGCCGACAACGACGTCGGCGGCATCACGACCTACTCGCTCGCCGGTGCCCAGTTCGGCTACAGCCTGCTGTGGCTGCTCGTCCCGGTGACGGTCGCACTGGTCGTCACGCAGGAGATGTGTGCGCGGATGGGGGCGGTCACAACCAAGGGGTTGGCCGACCTCATCCGGGAGAATTTTGGCGCCCGACTCACGGTTATCGTCCTCATCGTCTTCGTCCTGGGCGACCTCGGGAACACCGCGGCCGAATTCGCGGGTGTCGCATCGGCTGCGCCGATCTTGCAGACGTACGTGCCCATCCTGTCCAAGTACCTCATCGTCCCGCTGGCCGCCGCCTTCGTCTTTACGACGGTGACGACCGGGACGTACCGCGTCGTCGAGAAGATTTTCTTTGCCTTCTGCGCGGTCTACTTGTCGTACGTCGTGAGCGGCTTGCTCGTCCACCCGCCGTGGAAGGAGGTCCTCCTCCAGACCGTGTGGCCGCATTTCACGCCGACCAAGGCCTACATCCTCATGGCCATCGGCGTCATCGGCACGACGATCTCGCCCTGGATGCAGTTTTACATCCAGTCGGCCATCGTCGAGAAAGGCGTGCGTATCCAGGAGTACGGGTACTCGCGGATCGACGTCGTCAGCGGCGCGATCTTCACCGACATCATCGCGTTCTTCATCATCGTGGCCAGCGCGGCCACGATCTACGTCCACAATCTTCACGCTGCGCATCCCCTGGTCATCACCGATGCGGGCAGCGTTGCAGCGGCGCTGGCGCCGTTGGCCGGCAAGTACGCGTCGCTGCTCTTTGCCATCGGCCTGCTCAACGCCGCCATCTTCACCGCCTCGATTCTGCCACTGTCAACGGCCTACTACGTGTGCGAGGCCCTGGGCTTTGAACGCGGTGTGGAGAACAAGTTTCGCGATGCACCCGTCTTCTACGGGCTGTACCTGGCCCTCATCGTGCTCGGCGCCGGTTTCGTGCTCATTCCGGGCGCGCCGCTCTTGGGCGTCATCTTCTACTCGCAGGTGCTTAACGGCGCGCTCTTACCGGTGATCCTTATTCTCATGCTCCTGCTCATCAACCGGCGCGATATCATGGGCGAATACACGAACAGCTTTGCCTTCAATCTCATCGCCTGGGCGACCGTCATCATCGTCGGCGCGTTGACGATCATCTCGACCGCCCAAACATTTCTCCCCAATTCCTGACGCTCGAACGCGCAGGGGCATAGCGGTCGGCCTTGGCGCTGGCAAACGTCGTGCCCGTAGCGGCCGC
>CADDZI010000053.1 GCA_902812405.1 bacterium
CCACCGCAACCACACGCCCTCCGATCGAGGGCCCGATGCTGCGCCATTGTAGCGCGGCGGCGACGCCCAGGTTGTTCGAAGACTCCTCGTTGGCGCTGCCCGGAAGCGCCACAAAACATGACAGTCCCGCCACCAAGAAGAGCGACACGCATGTCCGACCGGCACGTATGTGCAGACGCACGTTTGGCCTCCAAAGACAAGTTCCAGATGCGACGAGAGGTAGGCTCGTTTTGGACGCGATTGTGACACCTCCTCTCCGAGCGGTCTACCGAGAGCACCGCCGCCACGTTCTCGCGAAGGGTCGAACAGGGCATGTCAGCGATGCGACAGACTTGTGTAGCAAGAGGACTCTTGCAGCTTGACACGGTCGGAGCAGACACGGCGGGTTCGAATGGAGCAGGCGCAGCCCGCAGCCGGCGGGAAGAGCCGCTTACCGGTTGGACGAACGCCGGCTGCAAAGCAGTCAGCCGATGGCCGCGGGAAAGTCTGCGGGCAGTTGCCAGGGTCGGAAGGGTCAGTCAAGGTATGAAGACGACGGCGAAGGTGCTGCAACACGCGGTTCGTATTCTTTTTGTGGCTCTGCTCGTTTTGGGAATACTGTTCTGGACCGGCCATGCGCAGGAGCTGATTTCGGTCCACGTGCTGCTCGGCATGGCGTTCGTGTTCTGTCTATGGCTCTTGGCGGTTTTCGCCCTCGCCAGGCGCGTGGCCAGGGGCTTGGCCCTGATCAGCATCCTGTGGGGCCTCCTCATCGGTGGCCTGGGCATTCACCAGGTCGACCTTGTGCCGGGCAGCCTGCATTGGCTCATCCAGGTTGCGCACCTCGCCGCCGGCATCATCGGTATCGGCTTCAGCGAACGTTTGGCCGCCGCACTGGCGAAGGCCGAGCCGCGCGAACAGGCTGCCTAACACGGCCCTTCGCGTACAGGTACACGCGGATTCCCTGAAAAAACCACGCCATGGGTTGCGGGCGCGGCCCCAGCGCACGGACAATCTCCTCGGCCTCAATCCGCTCCTCATGGAGAAAAGAGGCTCGTATGTCCGGGCCGTGTGCGCCCACGATGAGCCAGACGCGTCCCGCCGAACGCACCTTCGCTCGCCAGCCGGGAGGGCTGTCAAAATGCGGCGGAGCCCAGTTCGGGCTGAGGTTGCGCGGCGGTTGTGGCGCCACATGCCGAGGCAAACGGCGCCCAGCGTGTTCGAACGGCACGGCAAGCCACGGCGGGTTGTACACGATGGCATCGCCCACCAGCTGCCGCGCGGCGACAGTTGCCGCCGCATCCCGCCAGTCGTCCTTCGGCGCGGCGTAGGCGTGCTGCAGACCGGCTGCGCTCAACAAGGCCAAGAGCACGCAGGCGGCGGCCAACGCCTTTGGCCTTAGCGTCGACAGCCCAAGCCCCACCGCGAGTGCCACGGGCGGCAGAACGATAATGAGATAGCGCGGCACAAAAGTCGGCTGAACCGCGATTGACACGAGCAACGTCAAGACAAGCGGCACCCCGCACCAGGCACCCAGAACCGCCCACGGACACATACGTCCTGTCTGTTCGCGCGCCGGCTGCGACAGGGCATGTTCCACCCCGGCGGCAACCAACACGAGGTAGGCTGCAAGCACAAATCCGCCACCCGCCAAGACGACAAAGAAACTCATCACCGAGTGCCAGGTTGGAGCAGGCACCCATGCAAGAGGCGTCGTGCCGCGCCCCGCGGCATAGTGCGCCAATGGCAGCCCCAAGACGACGGAGGCAAACAGCGCCAGCACAAGGCTGCCTCGCCGGCCGGGATCGATGCGGGCCAGCATGAGGATCACCGCATGCCACGCGACAACCCAGACGCCGAAGAGATGAGTATAGAGCATGAGCGTGGTTACTCCGGCATACGCCACCTTGACGGCGCGTGCGGGTGTCTGGAGGCCGAGGATAAAGAAGTAGGTCGAAAGGATACTCAATGCCAGCAGGAGGCTGTAACCGCGAGCCTCTTGAGCATACGACACAAAGAATGGATTGCAGGCCATCACGAACGCGCCGAGCAGGGCGGCTCGGGAACCGACAATTCGCCGCCCGGCGAGAAACAGTAAAGGCGGTGCCGCGGCTGCAAACAGGACCGACAGCAGCCGCACCCATGTGTCGCCGTCTCCGGCCCTCAACCACAGGTGCAAGAGCAGGTAATAGAAGGCAAAATTGCCGGCATCGGCCAGAAGCACCTGGTGCAGGCTATTGTGGACGCCGGCGGCGGCGACGCTGAAAGCCTCGTCAAGCCAAAAGCTCTTCGCGTTGAGATGAAACAGCCCAAGCGCCAGCGCGATCCCGAACGCCGCTGCGGCGCCCACCCAATAGCGGACCTGAGTGCGCGGAGGTCCTGCCGAGTCTGCTTTGGCCAACCGAGCCTCGGTTGCGCCGTGCTTCAGATCGTCGATACCTGGGCCACCGATAACGTCGCCGGCTGTGTTCGGTGCAACCGGACGACCCGCGAAACGGTCCGCACGCCGTTACGAGGGCCGGTGCTGCGACCGTCCGAAGCGGACATTTTCCCACCACCAGGCTTCCGGCCGCGATGCACCAAAACCTGGCATTCGTGAGGAAACGGCCGCAGGGCGGTATTATCAATGCTCGCTTTGTCATGGCCGCGTTGGCGGCAAGCGTCATTGGGTTGCATGCCTCCTCGACCCTGACGCAGGCAGCACCCGGTAACGCCGGATGGCCAACCTACGGCTTTGACTTCTCCAATACGCGCCACGTTGACGCTCCGGATCTGAATCCGGCAACCCTGCGAGGGTTGCAACCGGCCTGGCGCTATCTCACCTCAACCCACGGCCGTATGGAAAGCACGCCGATCATCGTCGGCGATACCATGTATGTGACGTTTGGCACAGATAGCAGCGTCGTTGCGTTGGATGCCGGCACGGGAGCCCTCCGCTGGCGCCACACGGCCAACCTGGGCTTCAGCCTCCCGTGCTGCGGCCTCGTGAATCGCGGCGTCGCCGTGGACGGTGGGCGCGTCTTCTATGCAACTCTGGACGCGCGGCTCATTGCGTTAGACGCCCGCACCGGCCGGCAGTTATGGCAAACGTACGTCGGCGACCCACACACCGGTCTCAGCGAGACGATGGCGCCTCTGGCCTGGCACGGACTTGTCTTCCTGGGCAGTTCGGGCGGCGAACTCGGGGTGCGAGGATTCGTCTCCGCCTATCGTCAGCGCGACGGGCGCCTCGTGTGGCGCTGGTGGACGGTCTCCCCCGGCTGGGAAGGTGCCTACGTCACAAGCGTGCACGGCGTCTCCCTGCACCGCAACATTGCTCGCGAGCGGGCGGCAGCGCGCAGGTACCGTGAGTCGTGGCGGCACGGGGGAGGTGCAGTCTGGATGACGCCGGCTTTGGATCCCCGGCGAGCAATCCTGTACGTCTCCACCGGCAATCCCTCACCCGCCTTGCGTCCCGACGTGCGCCCCGGCGACAACCTCTACACGGATTCGATCGTCGCGCTGAACGCGCTGACGGGCAAGATGATGTGGTTCTATCAGGAGACGCCGCACGATAGCGCGGACTACGATGCCGCCAGTCCGCCGGTTCTTCTGACCGTTGCCGGCGTCGGGCGCACCCGCGTGCTGGCCGTCGTGCAAGCCGGAAAGACCGGCTGGTTATACGAGGTTGATCGATCCAACGGACGGCTCATCCGCGTATCGCAGAACTTTGTGCCTCAAACTGACATCTACCGTCCGCCTCCGGCACGCGGAGGCGTCGTGCGTCCGGGCACGTTGGGCGGTGCGATTGCACCAACGGCGTACGATCCGAACCTCCACTTGCTCTTCGTCCAAGCGCTGGATTTGCCTCAGACGGTCGTTCCAGCCCTCGAAAGTGCGACGGGTGGCGGCTACCGTGGCGGTACCGTCGGACAGACGCAGCCCGGCCGAGGGGAGCTGTGCGCCATCAACACCGACACCGGAGCCGTCGCATGGCGCGTGAATCTGTCGCCCGGGCACAACTGGATGCCGGGCGGTCCGCTCTCCGCCGGCGATTTCGTCTTCGTGCCGGATCCGGCCGGACTTCTCATGGCCCTTGATGCCCGCAGCGGCACCCAGCTGTGGCGCTACCGGATTGGCGCTCATGCCGCTGACGTGCGCGCGACGCTGGGCCAGCGCATCCACGACGTGCTCGCATCACTCAAGCATCTGGTATTTCGAGAACCTGCGCCACCCAGTGCCTTTCTCAACGCGCCACCCGTGTTGTACCGTCTGAACGGCCGAGACTACGTGGCTGTGGCGGCGGACGTCGCGCCTGGTCAGGCAGACGGCGGGGATGCCGTTTTCTCTTTCGCGTTGCCGTCATCGACCCACCGAGCGCAGCTTTAAGGATCGCCGCCTGTGCCGGCACCCATCATCCATGCTGTACTCTTTGCGGCATCAGCGTCTGAACGCCGTAGGGCGTGGGTCGGGCGGGCTCGAAGGCTAGACTGGCGGCGTCGGGCCGTAGCGAAGCCTGGTTATCGCGCCTGTCTGGGGGGCAGGAGATCGCTGGTTCGAATCCAGTCGGCCCGAAAGCACAAAAGCCCCACCCCCAGCGGGACGGGGCTTTTTCCTTGCCTCAAACCGCGGACAGCTGTGATCGTGCGCTTGGGCGCACAGCTTGCCAAGGCTGTCCGTAGAGCCGGGGGTACCGTGTTTCATAACATTCTCGTGCCGATCGACGGTTCTCCGCCTTCCGAAACGGCGGTTGCGTTGGCCCTGCGGCTGGCGCAGGATCAGGATGCTGGCATAACCTTCGCTCACGTTGTAGACGCTGGAAAATTGGCCGTTCTTGCATCCGGACCCGGCGTTGACCCCACGCTGGCGATCGACGCCGCCGAGCAGGCGGGAAAGGACCTTCTTGCCCAAGCGGCCGCGCGTGCCCGCGATGCCGGGGTCCAAGCACAGACCACGCTTGTCGAAGGCGAAACGGTGTCGGCGATTTTGGACGTGGCCGCGAAGATGGCGAGTGATGTGATTGTGGTCGGGAGCCACGGGCGGGGTGGACTCTCGCGCATGCTGCTGGGAAGCGTTGCGGAAGGGATTCTGCGACGCTCTCGCATCCCGGTACTGATCACACACGCTCCGCGCGAGGCCGCCAAAGGCTCCTGACGCGCCGCGCAGCCTGCCTGTCACAAGGGCAGGCAGCCGCGTCCCCGAAGGTCCACGGTGGTCTTCATGCCATGCCGCGACTGAATCGCCGCCGCGCCGCCTTGCTGTTTCAGGCAACCGTGCTTGCTCTGATGGCGGGCGGCTTTGCCGTGCGCGTCAACCCAGCAACCGAGCGACCGGCACCGGCCTTGCGCCTTCTCGTTCGTTACCCCGGTCCAGGCCAGCGGCTTCCGTATGTCGAGAAGGAGTTCATCTTCGGATACGTTACCCCCGGCAGCCGCGTGGACGTGAACGGCTCTCCGGCCTTGGTCGCGCCGTCCGGCGGTTGGATTGCGTATGTCCCCGTATCGGCGGGCCGGTTTCAATTTCGCGTTACTGCAGCCAACAGCGCGCACCGGGCTGAGGTGGTACGCGAGGTTGACGTCGCCAACCCGCTCGTCACCACGCCCGCAACTCCAGCCCGCGTGGATGCGGCCGTTTCCGCAGGCCCCGAACACGACGTTGAGCTGCGCGTCGGCGACAGCTTACCGCTTTTCGTCAAGGCCAGCGCCGATGCACGCGTCGTCGCCCAGGTTGTCGGAAGCGATGTCGCGGTCCCTATGGCTGCGGTCACCGCGCAGAGCTTCGAACCGACCGAGATGCAGCGGATTTTGGGAGGGCTCTCGCCCTCTGGACCCGTGGTCGGAGGTCTTTACGAAGGCCGGCTGACGCTCTCGGCCGCGTTACCGCCGGTCTTTCAGGTACGTTACGTGGTCACAGCCCGCGACGCCAGCACCGCCTCGGTCGTGGCAGCCGGGCACGTGCACGTTCGCGCCGAGGGTTATTACCGGGTCGGCCGCATCATCCTCGAAGACCGCCGCAAAAATATCGATGCCCGCCCGTACGGGATCGTCGAATCTGAACCCGATGGCGGCTGGCTCTTCTACCCACCGCCCGGCACGCCGTTTGAAGTGACGGGAAGCATGGGCGACGACGACCGGGTGGCACTCGGAGCGGGATCGGGATGGATCCGCAAGAAATCCCTCGCTCTCCAGCCGCCGGGCACCGCTGCGCCACGCGCACTCGTCGCGGGCGTTGAGGTCAAAGACGGCGCCCAGGCCGCGCGCGTTCTGATTCATCTGAGCAGACGCGTGCCGTTTTCCATCTCGGAAGATGCGGACACGCCTTCCCTTCGCGTCCGGTTTTATGGCGCGACGGCGGGAAATGATTTTGTCGCCTACGGCGCCGATCGCAGCAACATCGAGACGGTCGGCTGGGACCAAGAACAGCCCTTGGTGGTCGCAGTAACGATGACGCTGCGACAACCCGTCCTGTGGGGCTATCACGCCGGCTGGTGCGGGCGAGATCTGGAAATCACAGTCCGCAAGCTTCCCCACTTTGCGCCGCCGCCGGCTTCGGCCCTCACCGGGCTACGCATTGTGATCGATCCCGGCCACTCCCCCGACACAGGCGCCATCGGGCCGCTGGGCACCCAAGAGCGTGACGTCAACCTCGCCATCGCCAAGCGTCTGGCGCACCGCTTGCAGCGGCTCGGAGCGCGGACGGAGCTCACGCGCTCAAGCAACGTGCCGGTCGGGCTGTACGACAGAACCGCTCTCGCATCTCGCCTGGGGGCTGATGTTTTGATCAGCCTCCATAACAACGCGTTACCGGATGGCGTCAACCCGTTCACCCACCATGGCTTTTCCGTGTACTACTACCAGGCCCAGAGCCTGGCTCTGGCACGCGCCTTGCACGACGCCTACGGGCGCGATACAGATTTACCCGACTATGGCTTGTACTATGACAATCTGGCGCTCACACGGCCTACCGAAGAAGTGGCCGTGCTCACGGAATCCGCCTTCATCATGTGGCCACCCGAAGAAATGGACCTGCGCAGTGCTGCGTTCCAGGAGCGCCTCGCCGCAACCTTGGCGGACGGACTGCAACGCTGGGCGGCATCGGTGCGCGCAGCCGTCGGCCGCTAGGATTCCGCGGCCGGATGCCCTACCGGCCGGATACCCGTCACACCGGGCTGCAACCGATATTCGTATAAGAAGACGTCTCAGCCGGCGTGTGCCGGTAGGGCGAGAGGTTCATGGAAACGCGTCACCACAAGGATGCGGTCTTCGAGATAACGAGTGCCGGCGAACGGTCGGCGCGGTGGCACCTACCCGCCACCGGCCGCGCGACGTATCCTCTTCTCATCCTCAATCGTACCTCGGAAAGCCACGACGTCGAAATCACGGTCGCTGAGGCGGTAGAGTGGGCATCCCTGTGCCCCGGGCGCCTCGCGCTAAAACCAGGTGAAACCGTCACCACGACATTGGTGCTTGAGGCACCGGACAAGCCAGACCTGGTCGCCGGCGAGCATTCCCTGACGCTGGAGGTACGCGATTTTGAAGGCACGTGTCTTGCGCGTGTCGCCGGCACCGTCGTCGTAGCCGTCCGCCACCGCGCGACTCTGGCGGCTGTCATTCGGGGACCTTTGTTGCGCCGCGGTCTTGCTCTGGGCCTCGTCGTGCGGTGCACGTTGACCAACGAAGGCAACGCAGAGTGCAACGTGCGGACGCACTGCACGACGCCGGGCTGGAGCGCCGACCCCGTGTCGGCACGCGTTCCGCCCGGCGGCAGTGTTTCCTTTGACATGGAGATTCGCTGGCCGGCCACGCCGATGCGTTCCTACCCCTGCGAGCTTACCCTCCGAGCCCGCTACGCGGGCGGCGACTGCAGGGCTTCTATTCCGTGGCCAGATGCTGCGGCTTGCCTGGGGTCTCTGCTTCCGCCGCTCCAGGAAGAAGAGGAATTTCCCGCCATTTTGGAGCTGGCGGATAAGGCCCGCTACGAAGCAGCGCAACAGGCTCAATGTGAGGCCGACATCATGGCATCCGCCGAGCCGTTGACGGCGCCGGAGACCCCGCAGGATGTCTGGGCAGGCACTGCGCCGCAGCAGCCTCATCCGGACGAGGTTTTTCTCACCGTTGCCATAGAGCCGCCACCTCGTCCTATCCGCAACGCCGGCGGCAGCCAGCTCGCCGTCAGGCAAACGCCGGTTCGCGTTTCTGCCTCCTCGGCGTGGCGCGCGCTGGCAATCGGGCTGGCAGCCTTGGCTGCGGTGGCTGCAACAGGATGGTGGATTGTTGTCCATCGCGAGATGGTACAACCTCCTGTGGCCTCGGAAGCCAGGCGGATTGTGACCCGGCATGTCCGTGTGCCCGCCGCCATGGACCTGGGCGCCCGCTACCGGCCGCGCCTCATGCGCGGTGCGGTTCCCCACCACGCTCCGCGGTCTGCCCTGCCGCGGCCATCCCAAACCCGGCCAGGTCGCGAGCCGGCATCAATCCCGAGGCATCACCTGCAACGTCCCAATCCCTCCGGGCAGATCAAGATGGCAGGAACTCCGATGGAAGGCAAGGGCCCGGCATGGGACGGGATCATCGTTCACGTGTCGGCGGTCAACGTCAAAGTTGAGGATCCGGCAACCAAGGCCGTGCGCGCGTTTATCGTCTCGCCGGGGTTCCAAGGCGTCATCTCTTCCGACGGCCGGCGCTCCTATTCGCGCAGCGTGCTCCGCCCGGGGCTGCGGGTCCGCATCTTCTATTCCTACTTCCTCGGGATGCGACACGCCAACGCGATCCTTCTCTTGGGTCCCTCTGCGCCCTAAGGAAGCGTTACGCTGGGGACGCGCAACGACGGGACGCCCGCTCGCAGGAGGCGTGCGTTGAGCGCCGCCGTGTCCGTGGTCAAGACCAGCCGTGCCTTCGCAAGGCCCGTGCGCATCTCACCTTCCAGGTAGTTCAGTTCCGCGATATCTGCCGGGCGCGGCGCGACGTCTGCCGAACCGGCAAACCCCGCCAAGCTGTTCAACTTCTCGTACACCTGAATGGGCTCCCGAATGTCGTCCTCCCCTTCAATGTCTGCAGGCTGGTACAGCGCGCTCTCGGCCTGCGCGATCTGCTCCTCAAACGCCTCCACCGCCCGGGTGACCGGCACCGGTGCCTTGCGGGCTATGCGCGACGCGGCATCCCGGGCAGACCGCAACGCCGTGATGGCCCGACCGATGCGCGTGATATCGTTACGGATGCGCAACAGAAACGCCAGCTGCGCTTGCAAGGCCGCGGCAGGCGTTGAAGACCGCGGGTCGGGGAGGACCGTGACCGGGCGATCCAGCTGCCTGCCGGCCACGAGGAGGCGGACGGTGTAGACGCCTGGCACCGCGAGCGGCCCCGTGAAGCCTGCTTCACCCTCGACTGCCACGTTCTTGACGATTGTCGTGCCATCGTAGCGCAGGTCCCACCACACCCGGTTGATCCCGGCGTGGGCATTGTCAACGTTCATGGTTCGGATGATCGCACCGTGATGCACAATCTCGATTTTGATTGCTGCCTTCTTCGGAGGCGTCCGGCGAAGGTAAAAGTTGACGTCGGCCCCGTAGGGCGGATTCTCACCGCTGCCCGGCGACGGGAAGCCTTCAGCGACGGACGCAAAGCGGTATGCCGGGCGCAGACGAAAGAGGTATGCAGTTTGCCCTGTCACGGCTGGGCCAAAATCCTGAAGCGGGATGAGGTCATCCAAGATGAGGTTGGCGCGGCCGTGCGTTGCGACGACCAAGTCGTCGAAGCGGCGCTGAACGGTGAGATCGTAGACCGGGACGGTTGGGAAGTTGTCCAGGAGCTGCTGCCACGCGTGGCCGCCGTCAAACGAAAGCCACACGCCGGTCTCGGTGCCGGCGTAGAGCAGGTTGCGCCGCACCGGGTCCTCTTTGACCACGCGCGCGTAGCTGTCGCGCGGCAGGTTGCCGGCAATCGAGCGCCACGTTCGCCCGTAATCCTCCGTCGCGTATAGGTAGGGCGTACGGTCGCCAGCCTCGTGATTCTCGACCGCCATGAAGGCGACGGCCGGGTCGTGGGGCGATGGTTCGATGTCGTCGATGCGCGCGAAGGTCGGCATGCCGACGCCGCGCGGGGTCACCTGGCGCCAATGCCGCCCGTCATCCAGCGTCAACCAGGCCAGGCCGTCATCCGTGCCGACCCACAGCTCTCCCGCGCGCAGCGGCGAGGCACGTACGGTAAAAATCGTATCGTAGTACTCGGGTCCCGTGTTGTCACCGGTGATCGGGCCTCCCGAGTGTTGCTGCCAGGCTTTGACGTTGCGCGTGAGATCCGGGCTGATGATGCGCCAGGTACGCCCCCGATCGTAGGTGACGAAGAGGCGGTTGCCCCCGAAGTACAGCGCACGGGGGTTCCACGGTGCCGTGGCCAGTGGTGCCGTCCATTGAAAGCGATACTTCAGAGAGGCTGCTCCCCAGCCGCTTGTGTCCTCCGGCCACGGACTGATGACTGCGGCCTGGTTCGTCCGCCGGTCGTACCTGGTCAGTTCGCCTTCGTAGCCGCTGCCGTAGATGATGTTGTCGTCGCGCCGGTCGAAGACAATCCAGCCGCTTTCACCGCCGCCCGGTGCGAACCAGTCGTCGGGCTCGATATCCGCATTGACGAGGTCGTTGCTCGGACCGCAGGCAGCTCCGGCATCCTGGTCTTCGCTGCACACCGTGTACGGAATGCGGTCGTCCGTCGCGACGTGGTAGGCTTGGGCAACCAGGATGGGAGGTGCAAACCATGTCCGGCCCGCGTTCTGCGTCAGCATAATGGTCTGATCGCTGCCGACGATGAGGCGCTCGCTATCGCGCGGATCGATCCACATCTGGTGATTGTCGCCGCCGGGCGTGCCGGACATGGGGTGCGCGGTTCGGCCGCCATCACGGCTCTCCATCAGCGGGACCGACATGAAGTAGACATGCTGCGCGTCTGTAGGATCAACCGCAAGCTCCGAAAAATAGAACGGACGCTGCGCAAGCCTGTGGTCACGGCTCACCATCTGCCAGGTTGCGCCCGCGTCCTGCGAACGCCACAGAACACCCTCCCGGGACTCGATGAGAGCATACAGCGTGGCGGGTGCGCTTGGTGCAAACGCCAGGCCGATGCGGCCGGTGAGCCCGGACGGCAAGCCGTGACCGGTCACTTTGGCCCAGTGTTCACCGCCGTCGTGAGAGGCAAATAAGCCCCCATCCGGTCCGCCGCTGACGAGCATGTGAGAGTTGCGTGTCACCTGCCACATGCCGGCAAACAGGACCTCGGGGTGACCGGGCTGCATGACGATGCTGGAAGCGCCGGTCGTCGGACCCGTGAAGAGAACGCGGCGCCAATGCCGGCCGCCGTCGGTTGTCTTGTACACACCGCGATGTGGACCCGCCCTGTAAGGGTCGCCGACGGCCGCCACGAAGACGGTGTTTGGATCCCGGGGATCGATGAGGATGCCGGCAATCTGGGCCGTTCCGTCGAGGCCAAGGTGACGCCACGAGTCGCCGCCGTCGTCGGAACGCCAGACGCCGTCACCGAAAGCGATGTCGCTGCGCAGGTTGGGTTCGCCCGTCCCGACGTAGATGATCGCCGGGTTTGAGGGAGCCACCGCAACGGCGCCGATCGAACTGACCGGCTTGTGTTCGAAGACTTCCTGCCAGGTGGTCCCGCCATCGGTGCTGCGCAAGAGCCCGCCCAGACCACCGGCGTAGTAGACCTTGGGATTCCCGGCGACGCCGGTCACCGTATCGATGCGCCCAAAGCCCGGTCCGATCGTGCGGAAGTCGAGCGCGGAGAAGGGCCCGGTTGGGGTAGGAATTGGGAAGGGGATCGCCGAGGCTGCGGAGCGCGGCGTCGTGGCAGGCGGCGAAGCCACGGCTGGTACTGCTGGTGTTGGCGTCGCTGCCGGGAGCGGCGAT
>CADDZI010000054.1 GCA_902812405.1 bacterium
GGTTAGCTTCCCAGATCTTGCCAGGCGACAATGCTGAGCGCACCCGTTGTCGGGTCAAACGGCGGTGGCGAGGTTGCGAAGCGGGAGTCAAAGTTAATCACCCGAGCGAAGCCGAACTGGCTGCTGCCGATGAGTACACCCACCGCGCCCCGCGCATTCTCAACCAAACTGCCCCGGATCGTGAGGGTGCCTTGGTTGAGAGTCCCGCATCCAACCGAGTTGCAGCGCACATTTGCGAAATGGCCATCCCGCCAGGTTTCACCCGGATAGCCGGCGATGATGCCGGCATCCACCTCGACGTTGGACTGCAAGGTATTGAGCAGCACGTCGTTTGCCCACAGCCCAATCTTGTCGTAGGCCGCCGAGGCCGCATCGTACCTCAGGTTGCCGTTAATCGTGATGCTGTCGGCCCAACCCGCGTAGTCCGGGGTCACGAACGAGAAATCACCCTCCAACGTTGTGTCCGGCTGGGAGCCGTTTCCAAAGTTGATGTTCCCGGCCACAAACACCGCCCCATTGCCGGTGTTGGTCACCCCCGGGCCGGGCGCACCGCACGGCGTCCCCATGAAGGTGTGACTGTTGCTGCCATGGATGACCGTCGTCGTCCCGCTGCAATCGCCGGTCCCCGCAAAATTCGTGTAATTGATGACGACTTTATACGGCCCACCCGACCAGGGTCCGGAGATCACCATCGTCTCTGTGTTGCCCGATACCGTGCTGGTGATCGTGGCCGTTCCGGTGCGCGTTGAGGTCGTCCCGACATCGATGTAAATGCCGGTATTGACGGTGCCCGCGCTCGTCGTTGCGGCATCCTTGCCGCCGGAGGTCGCACCGTCGATGTACACGCCCGGGGCGGGCGTGGCAATGCCGCCTTGGCCGTCTCCCTCCCAGGCTTCGCTTGCCACGTACACATTCTGGTTGGGCTGCGGCAGGCCCAGGGGCACCGGGTCCACGGCGAAATTCGCAGCGCCTCCCGCAACAACGTCGGCCCAGCTTCCTCCCGACGGCGCTCCGGGGAACCAGTTGGGATTATTGGCGGTCTGCACGTTATCCAGGAAGATCGGGCGCGGACTGCCGCTCGGGCCCGGCGTCGCATACGCAATGTTCATTGGTCCGCCGGAATAGACGGGGCCGTTAAACTGCTGCTGAGACGTGTACCAGACAGGGTGCCCGAATTGATTGACCTCGTAGTTGGAGAAACTGGCATAACCACCCAAGGGTTGCGAGCGCACGATGGCTCGAACCCGGCGCGATGCGCTCTCTACGCCGTTGCTGTAAAAACCGGTCGCGGTGATGAGGTAGTAGTTCAAACCGCCCGCCGGCCAGGTGGCATCCAGTGTCGCCGTATACGAGATGGCCTGAGGCGAACTGCCCGGCTCGGGGTAGGCGTACGAAAGGGGCGACGCCGGACCGGGTACCGGCAAGTTGGCCGCCAAATCGGATTGAATTTCTCCCACCATCGCGTGCACGCCGGCATCCGCGGCTTGCAGGGCAAGGTTGGATGCGGCGGAGGTGCGGACGCTGTTCATCTCCAGGGCCAGCTGGTCCATCATGGCGCCCGCGAAGATCAAGAAGACGAGGAGCAAACCGACGACGCCGATCAGCGCCAGGCCACGCTGGAGCCGAGGCCGCGGGATGCCCGCGAAGCGAGGGTTCCGGTGTGCGTTCATTGCTGACCTCCGACGTAGATGAGGTCGCTCAACGTAAAAGAACACTGGTTGGCAACGCAGTGGGCACTGGGCTTACTGACTGTCACCTGCACCTGGTACAAGTAGCCGTTCTGAGAGCCGCCTCCCATGGGTGTGACAGAAAAATTCGTCACGCCGGTACCGAGCACGGTCGTTGCCGTCGTGCCACCCCCCGAGGCAGGTTGCACAATTTCATCCAGCTCGCCCGGGACCCGCGGGTTAAGCTCGATCGTTACCTGATCGAAGAGCGGGCACGGCGCACCCTGCACGTAGGGCTGGGTGGGGCCGCACGTCGGAGGCGTGGTGGCCAATTGATTGGCCCGGACGCGGTAGAACGTGACGTACCCGAGCGGGGTCGCGGAAGCGGCCGGCACCGGCGAAATCACCGGCACAGGCGACGCACCGGGTGGAAAGTCGGGGTAATCGAAGTAGGCGGCGCGCAGGTGGGCGTCGACTTTGGACATGATCGTGCGTGCCTGGGACTCGGCATCGGTGTTGGCACGGGTGTGGAGCGTCGTGCTGACCACCGAGATGAACTCGAGACTGAGCATGGTCAGAATGAGACCGATGACAGCCACAACGGTCAGCATCTCGACCAGGGTGAATCCCGCGTTGCAGCGGCGAGGTGCGGTTCTCATGCTCACATGAAGGTTCCGGACGGAATCGGCGAGGGTTTGGGCGTCGGTGACGGCGGTGGACGCCGAGTGCCCGTCGGACGCGGCGTCGGCGACGGCGGCGTGGGACTCGCGCACGGCGGCGGACAAACACTGGGCGAATTCGTCGGGGGCGACGGCGGGGGCGAGAGCGATCCCGGAGGAGCCGAAGGCGGCGTAATGTTGGAACGCGTGCTGTGCACCTCGTAGATGTTGTGGCGGCCGCCTTCGTCAATCTGGACCCAGACCGTCAGGTCGGCGATCGAGGTGTTTCCGGGGCGCTGTTGAGCGTTCCACATGTATTGGAAGCTCGGCACGCCCGCCAGGTCGGGAAACAAGGCGGCGCACGCCGGCGCCTGATGCCAGGTCGGCGCCAGGATAGTGTCGTCGTAGGGCGGATAGCCATTGCCGCACGGATCCTGACCCCCCGGTAATCCCGTCCACGCGCTGCCGGAGCGCTCGAACCAGAAGTTCGGATCCCCGCGCATAACGCTGAGCAGGTAATTGGCCGCATTCATCGTTTCCGTGCGCGTGGCCGATTCATTTTCCGCCTGCGAGCTTTGAATGAGATCCAGCGTCACAAACAGGAAAATGATTACGAGCAGGGCGACCGCAACGAGAATCTCGAGCAAGGTCGTCCCGCGGGCCGTTGCTCGAGCCAGTCGTCTCCTGCTTTTCATGCGTCTGGTTCACCCCGCCGGCGGCAAAAACAGAACCTGCCGCACCGTGTACGCCCCTAGTTTACCGTTTGGTACAGTTCGTGACGACGGTCACACGGTCCTTGAGACCGTGACCTCCGTCACTTCGTTACACGTCATATGACGCGATGCCGGAGGCGCTGGGGCGTGGTTCGTTTTCCCTCGTCTTTGGGGTGCGTCGACCCCTAAAGGGCCGCCCAAGCTGAAGCGAGGGCCGGAGGGTGTCCCGTTTTTACCTACTGCATGCTCCACTGGTACGCGTTCCAGTTTGACGACTCCGCCGGCGACGGCCGAAAGCCATGAAATTGGACCGGCACGACGTCCACCCGGCGTTCGGCAAACAGGAAGATCGTCGGTACCTGTTCGCCCAATTCGGTCGCGATGATGTGGTAATCGCGCTTGCGCCTGGCTTGATCCATGTGGGTCAGGGCATCGTGTTCCGCCCGGTCGAGGACCGGGTCGCACCAAAAGAGATCGTTCTGTCCACGCGGCGGGAATTGATCGCAATCGTACAGCGAGGAGTCGTCCGGGTCCACGCCGCTGGACCACCCGAAGTACGCGATCTGGTACTTTCCGCCGTTGAGGATGCCACCGCTTTGGGCCGAGGCAAAAAACAGGGACGCCGGGTACGTCTTGATGGTGATCTCAATGCCGACCGCGCGCGCCTCCTGCTGAATGAGCGCGGCCAGCTTGTCGGCGATGCTCTGACCGCCGACGTACGCCAACTGCAATGAGAGCCGCGTGCCGTTCCGCACGCGGATTCCCTCCGGGCCGACTTTCCAGCCGTCCGCGTCCAGGAGCTCCCGCGCCCGCGCCGGGTTGTAGGGGAAAAACATGGGATGGTGATCGTTGGCCCAGCTGTACACCGACTGGTCGGTGTCGGTCACCTGGTAGACACCTTGCGTCGCGTCGGCCGCGATGCGCGGCCGGTCGATCGCGCTGGCGATGGCCCGCCGCACGTTGACGTCCGCCAGGATCGGATCGCGCGTGTTGAAGTCCAGGTGCCCGAACAGATTCTCGGGGCTGACGTAGACCCGATAGCCGGGGAGGGCCCGCAGTTGGTGAATGAGTGACGGATCGGCCCGAAACCACGCGTCGATCTCGTGCGTGCGCAACTGCGTCAGGATCGTGTTTGTGTCGGGGATGATCCGGTAGATGATCCGCTGCAGGTGCGGCGGCCCGCGCCAGTACAGGGGATTGGCGGTCAAATCGATGTGGTCGCCGTGCACCCAGCGTACGAAGCGGAAGGGGCCAGACCCGACGGTGGGTGCGCTGTTCCAAGCAACGGTGTTGAGATTGGCATGGCCGGCCAGCACGTGTTCGGGAAGGATGGAGAATCCACCCTGCGGCGACATGAAGTAGTCCACGATCGGGGCGAAGACGCGCTTCATGTGCACGACGACCGTGTAATCCCCTTTGGCCTCAACGTCGGCAATCTGGTCGTACCCGACTTGCACCTGAACGTTGTTGTTCGGGTTCATGATCTGCCGATAGGTGAAGACGACGTCGCGGGCGGTCAGCGGCACGCCGTCCTGCCAGCGCACGCCCGGCCGGAGATGATACGTAATCGTCAGCCCGTCTGGACTCATGCCGCCGTTGGCGAGCGTCGGCACCTCGGTCGCCACCTCAGGCACGAGCCGATCACGGTCGTCGGTCGTGAAGAAGTACGAGAAGATGAGGTAGCTGACGTCCACCGTGACGGCTTGCGTGGACAACAAAGTGCTCAAGCTGTCGGGCTCGGCAACCTCGGCGTAGCGCAAGATTCCGGGCAGCGGACCCTGCCCGCCCGTCGCGGCGGGCTGCAAACCCGTGGACACCCGCGTGCAGCCCCCGCACAGTCCCACCACAAGGCCCAAGACGAGTCCCAAGAAGGTGAAGCCCGCGCCGCGTCCTCGTCGGGCGGGGTCAAAAGCCCACGTTTTCCGTTGCCCGGTGACCATCATGATCGCAAGCCGGTCCCTGCGCCGTAGGAACGAGTCACTGCACCGACCACTCCCAGGTGTTCCAATTGCTCGTGGTCGCCGGCGCCGGAATGAAGCCGTGCAAGGCGCGTGAGGTCACGAAAATCTGACGTTGGAACCACAGCAAAATCGTCACCGACTGGGATGCAATTTCGCGCTGCGTGATGGCGTAGTACTTCTTGCGCGCCGCCAGGTCGTAGGTGCTTCGCGCGGCGAGCTCGGCGCGCTGCAGTACAGGGTCACACCAGAAGAGATTGTTCTGCCCATTGGGCGGGAACTTATCGCAACCGTAGACCGAATACTCATCGTCCGGGTCGACGCCCGCCGCCCATGCGAAGAAGGCGGCGTCATACTTGCCGGCCTGCAGGATGCCGCCGTCTTGCGCCCCCGCAAAGAACAGATCCGCCGGGTAATTCTTGATGTGTGTCTCGATGCCCACCGCGCGCAGCTGCTGCTGCACGAGGCTTTCGGTCGCCTCGCCCGTCGAACCGCCGGCTACCGCCGAGAGGACAAACGACAGCCGGCGTCCGTTCTTCTCGAGGATGCCATCCGGTCCCGGGCGCCAGCCCGCTGCGGCCAGCAGCGCCCGTGCCTTGGCCGGATCGTACGGATAGCGCATGACGTCCGGGTTAAAGGCCCACGAGTAGGGACTGATTTCGGTCACCGCCGGCACGTTCACGCCGTGGGAGATGTCCGCGATTAACTCTTGCTTGTCGATCGCATCATTAATTGCCCGCCGCACCCGGATGTCGGCAAAGAGCGGATTCTTCATGTTGAGATCGAGGTGCGAGTAGACGAACGAGGGCGCCAGCTGTACGCGGTACGCAGGCCGCAGGGCCAACAATTCCGGGTACAAGTTGGAGGGCGCCCGAAACCATGCATCCAGTTCGTGGGCTCGCAACTGCACGAGAATGGTCGTATCCTTCGGGATCACCCGAAAGATGATACGCTGCAGCTTGGGCCGGCCGCGCCAGTACAGGGGGTTGGCCTCAAATTCTATGCGGTCGCCGTGCACCCAGCGTACGAAGCGGAAGGGCCCGGTGCCGACCGGGTGCGTGTTGAACGGGATGTTATTGAGATTAGGATAACCGCGCAAGAGATGGGCCGGCAAGACCGGATACAACCCGGGCTCTGCAAAGAAGGTGGCGACCGCTGGTGCGTACGGCTGCTTGAGGTGAAAGCGCACCTCGTAGGGTCCGACAGCCTCGACGGAGGCGATATCATCCCAGCCCTCCCGGGTTTGGACGTTGTTCGCCGGATTGAGAATGGCATGGGTCGTGAAGACGACGTCGGCGGCGGTAAACGGCGCGCCGTCCTGCCAGCGCACGCCGCGCCGCAAATGGTACGTGATCGTCAAGCCGTCGCGGCTGATGCCGCCGTTGGCCAGCGTCGGGACCTCCGTCGCCAGTTCCGGCACCCAATGCAGCCTGTTGTCCAGGTTGAAGAAAAACCCGTAGACGAACATGTCGAGGTCGGTTCCAATGGCCTCCACACGCAGCAGCGGGTTCATGCTTGTCGGTTCCTGAACATCGGCAAAGCGCAGCGTACCCGGGATGATTCCCGAAGCGCCCGGCGGCCCGGTCTGAACCGTCACCTTTGTGCAGGCCGCAAGGGCAAGACTCACGCACACGAGCACCGCACAGAGCGCCATCCCGCGCATCGGGTGCCGGCCGGCGTGCCGCTCGTGGCGATTCCGATGCCGCAGGCTACGACATCCCATTAACGACGGCATCACAGGCCGGTCGGCGTGCTGGGGACGACCGTGATCGTGCCCGTCATGTCCGGCTGGATGAGGCTTTTGTACGTAAAGGTCCCGGGAAGGGCGGCGACCCACGTCCACCGGCCGCCATTGGGGGCAATGGGGCCCGAATCAAAAGCCCCGACGGCGGTCACCGTGTGGGGCTCCGAATCGTCGTTGATCCAGGTGACCAGCGTGCCCTCGGTGACGACGACTTTGTCCGGAACGAAAGCCGAATGCCGCATCATGACGGTGACCTGGCCGGACTGCGGTTTGGAACACGAAAAGCCGCTGAGCAGCACAAGGCACGTGGCGCAGCCGATTGCCGAAAGCACACGCTGACGTGCGTTCATACCGGCCGATTCTCTATCACGCCTCGAGTTCCCCTGGCGCGGATTTTTGCTGATGCTTTCCCCTCACGCGGCCCGCGCCGTCGGCCCAAGGCACGTCACACTCTTTGCAGTTTCGTGCACACCCGCCTACCCCGGCAGCAAGAGGCCCTCCGCGTACAGCAGGTTCTGCTGCGCGATCTTATACGCGTACAGCGCCTGGACGTAATTGGATTGCGCCGTTGTCAGCTGCGACTGCGCATTGAGCAGCAGCGGCAAGGTGGTCACTCCCGCCTTGTATTGGGCGTTGGTGACGTCGAGAACGACGCGCGCCTGGTTCAGAGCGACCTGCGCCGCCTTGAGAGAAGCATCGGCGGTCGCCAAACCCAGATATGCCTGACGCACGCTCAAGTAGACATTGAGCTCGGCGGTTTTGAGGTTGGCTTGCGCCTGCGACTCCACGGCCTTTGCCTGGTTGGTCTGCGACCGGATGAGCCCGCCGGAGTATAGAGGAATGATCAAACTTGCACCGAGCGACCAGTTGGAAGCAAAATTACCGCCCGAGAGGTCGGTGCTCGCGGTTCCGGTGCTGGCGGTGGCGGCGATCTGGGGAAAGCGGGCCAGAGCCGCCGCACGTACGGAAGCCTGGGCCGAGCTGAGGCTGGCTCGTGCGGCAGCCAGATCGGTCCTCTGCTGCAGCGCTTGGGCGATCGCCGCGTCCAGGTCGACGGGCTTCTCCGAGACGCTCGTATCGTCTTGGAGAGTCACGGGCGTCGTTGCCGGCAGCCCCATCGTCGTCAGCAGCGCCGCAACGTTTTCCGCCTCGCCGTTTTCCGCCGATGCGACGTTAACCTCGGCCTGCGCCACCGGCAATTGCGCTGTCAGGACGTCGGCGTGAGAGGCGATGCCCGCCTTGTACTGAGCTTCGACCAGCCGCTCTTGTACCTGGGCGACGGCGAGCGACTGCTGCGCGGCTTGCAGCTGGTGGCGGGCTTGCAGAGCGGCAAAGAATTGTTGGGCCACCGTGAGCAGGACGGTTTGCACGTCGCGCAAAAGCGTCAAACGCGCGGCGTCCGTCGAGTAGCGTGCGGCTTGCACCTCGGCCGTCACGCGCCCGCCGTCGAGGATCAACTGTTTGAGGGTCAGAGCGGCGCTGTTTTGGGTGACCAAAAGTGCGGTTGTGGCGGTCGTCAGGCCGCCGTGCCCGTTGGGCACGGCAAAGCGGGCCGGCGACTTGGACCGTCCGTAATTGGCGTCACCCTCCAGATTGGGCAACTCCCCGCTGCGCGCAATGCCGATGCCGGCTCGATTTTGCTCGACCGTCGCCCGCGCCAGCGCCAGTTGCGGCGACTGTGCCAGTGCAATTTTTTCAGCATCCGCGAGCGTCAGCACAAGCGGCGCCGGCGAAGCCGGCGGGCGCGGTGCAGCCGCGGGAAACGGCGTCGCAGTGGCATCCGCCGCGGCCACCCCGCCAGCACCGAACGGCCAGACAACAAGGCAAAGGAAGACCCACGCGAGATGTTTCATGCTTGCCTCACCTTACCTCTAGAACGACCGCAATCGGATCAAAGAAAAGCCCAAGCTACCCGGGCGACTGCGCGATCGATGCGGCCCGGCCGTTTGCTGCGCCGATCGTCACCTGCGATCCATTGCGAAGGGTGTCCGGCCGTTGGACGATGACCGCGATGCCCGGCGCAATGCCCGGACCGCTCACTTCGGCCAGGTTGTCGTTCGCAAGACCGAGCCTCACGTGAACCATTTTCGCAATCCCGTCGCAGGCACAACCGGGGGCCTTTGCGACCACATAGACTGCGGCCCCGTCTTCGCCTCCCACGACCGCCCCCCTGGGAACGACGGCAACACCGCGGTGCTCGGCCGTGACAAAGCTCGCCTCGGCGACCATGCCCCCCTTCAGAAGGCCACCGGGATTGGGGAGAACGATCCGCGCCAAGTACGACAGCGTGCCCTGTGTCGTCGAAGCGTTGACGGCATCAACGGTGGTCTGCCACATGCGGTTGGGAAGCGTTGCGATACGGACGGTCACGGGTGTTCCGGGGTGAATCGCAGCCAGGTACGTCTCCGGGATATTGACGTTGACGTACGCGGGGTCAAGCTGCGACACCTGGACGAGCGGTGTACCCGGACCGGCGAGGGAGCCGGGATCCACGCTGCGCTGAGTGAGGATACCGTCGAAGGGTGCGCGGATGACCGTCTGAGCGAGCTGTGCCTGTGCCAAAGCCAAGGCAGCCTTGGCTTCCGCGACGGCCGCTTGGGCGTTGCGAATCTCGGCCTGCGCGGCCGAGCCGGTACCGCTGAGGCTTGCATTGCGCGCGGCCACCTCGGCGCTGCGCAGCTGCGCTTGGGCTGCCGCCGCCGCTTGTTGAGCATCGTCGACCGCGGCTTGCGACACGTAACCCTGGACCAACAGTGCGCGGTTGCGCCGCAGGTTGGCGAGCGCGGTTTGGTAGGCAACCTGCGCAGACGCCAAATTAGCCTGGGCGCTCGTCACCGCCCCCACATCGCCGCTTTCGACCTGGTCCAAGTGCGCCTGCGCTGCGGCCACATTGGCCTCATCTTGCTGGACCTGGGCGCGGATTGTTGAATCGTCAATGCGGACAAGGACCTCGCCTGCGGCGACGGGATCGCCGACATTGGCCGCAACCGCGCGAACTTGGCCCGTCACGACTGCCTGCAAGTTGGCTTGCAACTTGGGGCTAACCAGCCCCGTCAGCTCCACCTGCTGCGTAACGGTTCCCAAGCGGACCCGCGCCACCGTCACCGGCAAGGGCGCCATTGCAGGTGCCGGGGAAATATGACGCATGCAGCCCGCGCCCGAGAGCGCCGTCAGGGCAGCAAACATCGCTACATACTGTGCTCTCATCACGTGTTTGGGTACTCCCGGGTTGCCGAAAATGTTACCGTGGGTGGGCGACGAAGCGCCGGGGAGTCATGACCTCGAACGGCGACCGCAGGCGGCGGGATTACGGCCGATGGCTTGCCGTGCTTGTCCTTTTTGCGCTGGCCAGCCTCCTGGGTGTGCGGAATTGGAAAGCAGAGCGGGCTTTCGAGCTGGGAACGGCGGGGCGGATTGTCGGTTCGCCGGCTCCGGATGTCCCGTTTACCACGCTGAACGGCCGCCATATGCAGCTGGCTGCCTTGCGCGGACGGCCAGTGTGGCTCAACTTTTTCGCGACCTGGTGCGGTCCGTGCAGGACGGAAATGCCGCAGATCGAGCGCCGCTACCGCAGCTTCGCCGGGCGCGGCCTTGTCGTGTTGGGCGTCGATCAGCAAGAGACGCCGCCCCAGGTCGAGGCTTTCGCCAAACGTCTTGGGCTGACGTTCCCGCTCGTCATCGACGAGGGTCCGGCAGCGGCCCGTCTTGGCGTCTTCGCGCTGCCGACATCCGTCTTCGTCGATCCCCGCGGCATCGTGCGCGCCGTCAAAACCGGCCAGATGCGGCCGGCCGACATGGACGCCGACTTAGCTCTCATCATCCGCTGACGGACTCTGCCCAATGCGCCGTGCCTTTGCAGCATTGCGCTCCGCAAGCCACACGCCGGCTTTCGCGGCTGCATCCAGCTGGCTCTTGGCGACGGCAATATAGCGCGGGCAACGCGGACCGTCGGGTTCGCGGCAGTATCCCCGAACGCATGTCGCACCCGCATCCGCAAAGAGCACCGGATCTTCGCGCTTGAGGATGCGCAGTACTTCAAACGCCATCTCGCGGATCTCCCACTGCGCCATGTTGCACGTGCGCAATGTGAGAAATTCGTACCACGCGCGGGCATTCCCCGACACGATCAGCTGGCTCGCCGCCGCGTTGGGCAAGACAAATCGCGCATCTTCGCTTGGCAGCCCGGCCGCCAAAAGAGCCTGATACGTCTCCCCGATCTCGCGCATCAGCCGATCAAAGCGGGCCGACATCTCGGGCAACGCGGTCAAGCGGCGCGGCTTGATGTAGGGGAAGTCCGCATCTTTGAATGCCATGTAGCGTTGACTTTGCTGGTCGAACTGCAAGTGGCGGTGACGCACCAGCTGGTGGGTCGCAGCCCGAGACAGACCGCTGATGCCGAACACGTAGATGTTGTGCTCGAGAGTCGAGTGGTGCCCAGCGGCGCGGACCCGATTGACGGTCCTGCGCATGTCGTCCGGCCGTTGCGCCCAACGGGCGGCAATGACGGCCGGTTCGTTGGCCGAGTAGCACGTCCGGGCGGCAGTCGCCGTCATGGCCGTCGGATGAGGGGATTTCTCGAGCAGAACAACTTTAAGACGGGTTTCGGGCATGTGAGGAGATTCTTGTCCCTTCAGGCGGCCTGGTTTCTGGGCAAGACACCTGCGGCCGCCTCTTTGCTCCGATATGGGGCACCGGCGAGCGGGTACGTACGTTATGATGAGGAGGGGAACGGCCGCAGGGCAGTGCCCTCTGTTTGCGAACGTATGTTCGCCGGCCGTTGCAGCCAACCTGGCCCTACCGAACTCGCTGGCCACACCATCTTCTTGTAAGGAGGAACCCCATCTTGCAACATATACGAACCGCGTTTTTCAGTTTGGCGCTGGCGATCGTGGCCGCCGCGCCCGCCTTGGCTGACAGTTCTGTCAACGCCGCCGCAGCTGCGACCCACACCCAGACCACAGCGGTAACGTCGGCAACGCTGGGCGGGCAGGTCGCAGATGCGATGGCCGATTTCGGCAGTCCGCCATCAGGCGAAGTCCCGAT
>CADDZI010000055.1 GCA_902812405.1 bacterium
CCCCCCAAATCTGTCGGTCGCGCAAGCGCGACCGCTACCCCTTTTCAACCAGCCCGGCCGGGTCAGCAGCGGTCCCGACACCGCCTGGAGAACGTATGCTTATGCTCGCACACGGGCGTTTGCCCGCCACCCTGACAGCCGGCCGTTGCCGCGATCCGCGGGCTGCAGATGCCATGAGCCTTGAGCGCCGGTTGCAGCTGTCTGCGCTCGTGGCGAGTCTTTTGGCGGCGGCGGTGGCCGGGTGCGCTCACCGTGCCGTCGTGCCTCGTGCGAGGCCTTCACCGTCCCCGTCGCCTACTCCCACGCCGGTCTACAGCTTGCTCGACGGTGAACAGGTGCCGCCCGGATCGGGAAATCACCGTATCGCCGCCGTCATGATTGACAATTATCCGTACGACACGCGCCCGCAAAGCGGATTGCGCGAGGCCGACATCGTGTACGAGGTTGAAGCCGAAGGCGGCATCACGCGCTACATGGCTCTCTATCTCGAACAAACGCCGGCTAAGATCGGACCGGTGCGCAGCGCGCGCCTGTACTTCGTGGACCTGGCTCGGCCGTACAATCCGTTGTTCGCTCACGCCGGAGAGAACGACGACGTCTGGGGACCTTTGCGTGACCTGCGCGAGGACGGTTTTGCCGACATGGAGCAGATCGTCGGCACGCCGGAGGCCTTCTGGCGCGATCCCAGCCGCGAGATGCCGCACAACCTGTACACCTCGATCGCCCGTCTGCGCGCGACCGCTCCCAAGTACGGTTTCAAGGATACCCCGTTTGACGCCGAAGAATTTGCCTTTACCCCCGACCCGACGATGCCCCCGGCCAGCCCGGATGCGGTCCTGACGTTTTGGAATAATTACACCGTGCGTTTTCACCCCGCCGGGCAGGGGTACGTGCGGATCATCGACGGCCAGGTGCAGCACGACCTGGGGGATTCACACCCATACCTCGTGGCGGACATCATCGCGGTGTGGATTCCGGCGCGGGTCATGGACAATCAAGGCGACCTCCACATGGATGTCTACGGCCGCTTTCCCGCGGTCTTGGTGAGAGATGGAACGGCGATTCCGGCCACCTGGGTTGCCCCGGGTCCCAACACCCTCCCAGAGCTGCTTGACGGGCGGGGTCAACCGGTACCCCTGGCTCCGGGGCAAATCTACATCGAGGTCCTGCCGCAGGGCGGTACGCTTAAAGTCGGGAAGAACATATGGTCGTACTGATCAGCCGGCCGGGACGGCCCGGCCGTACGTATGTTTGGAGGCGCTGACGATCACCGACGGTCCCCGCGGTTTGCAGGTCAAACTCGACGTATTTGACGGACCGCTCGACCTGTTGCTCCAGCTGGTCTTGGCGCAGGACCTGGACATCACCAAGGTCTCCCTGGCGGCGGTCTGCGAGCAGTACCTTGCCTACCTCGACCTCATGGAATCGCTCGACATCGAGGTGGCAAGCGAGTACCTGGTCATCGCGGCGACGCTGACCTTTATCAAATCCAAGCGTCTGCTGCCGCCACCCCCGCCGCCGTTTGTGGACGAACTGGCGGAGGAAGCGGCCGCCGCCGAGCAGGCCTTGCGCGAGAAGCTGCTCGCCTACCAGCACTTCAAGGTCCTCGGGGCTGACCTGCGCCGGCGTTTCGAGGAAAACCGCGCCTACTACACCCGGCCGGGTAGTCGCGAAGAAGGTCTCGTCCAACGTTATGCGTTGCCCGCGCCGCTTCTGGCCGCCGCCTTCGCGCAGGCTCTGCGGGCGGCGCAGGTGCGGCCTCTGACCGTCAAACGCGAGACCTTCTCGGTCGTGGTCAAAATGAACTACGTCCTGCGCGAGCTGCGCCGCGCGGGGCGTTTGAGTTTGCTGGCACTCGTCGCCGGGTGCAGCCGCTTGGAGATTGTTGTCACCTTCCTTGCGCTGCTCGAACTGGTGCGGGCGCACAAGGTCGAGGTCGAACAGCACGAGCGCTTCGGCGACATCGTGGTGCGCCCGGCGCGGGCTCAAGGCGCCATGCCCCTTGCCCAGTCTGCGTAACCGCGTCGAGGCGGTGCTCTTCGTGGCCGCCGAGCCGGTGAGCCTCGAGCAGCTGTGCGCGGCCACCGGGGAAAGTCCGGGTCGCGTCCGCGCGGCCTTGGCGGAGTTACGCACGGTACTGGCCGACCGGGGCATCGCGCTGCGCGAGGTCGGCGGCGGCTGGCGTCTGCACGCCCACCCCGCCTGCCGCGAGGACGTCGAACGGTTCCTCTTGCCGCCGCGGACCTCGATGTCGCCGGCGTCGCTTGAGACCTTGGCCATTGTTGCCTACCTCCAGCCGATCACGCGGGCCGAGATCGAGAGTTTGCGCGGCGTGAACGTGGATGGCGTCATGAAGACGCTGGAAGAGCGACAGCTCGTGCGCGAGGTGGGGCGCAAAGAAGGCGTTGGCCGCCCCATCCTCTACGGAACGACGAAGGTATTTTTGGAAACCTTCGGACTGCGCTCGCTGGACGACCTGCCGCCGCTGCCCGAGGACGCGCCGCGCCGCGTCAACGGCCAGCTGGTGGCGGCTGTTCCTTCCGCATCGAAGGCGGCGGCGGTGGAGCAAATTCACGAGGCGGTCGAAGGACACGAGGACGAGGTGGCTCCGCGCGCCGAGGCCAGACTCGACGACAGCGTGGCCGATGAGCTGCGCCGCGCGCTCAACGGCGCGCCGTGAGATTCGGCGTCCACGTCGGCATCGGCCGGGGATTCGAGAGGACCATCGCCGAGGCGCGTGCGGCGGGCTGCGAGTGCATTCAGATCTTTGCCGGCAATCCGCGCGGCTGGCGGACGACGCCGTTTGATCCTCAGGCCTGGAAACTCTTCGCCCGCGCACGGCGCGCGCAGGGCATCCACCCGGTCGTCATCCACACCTCGTACTTGATCAATCTGGCGTCGGCGGATGAGGCTTTGCGGGAGAAGAGCGCCGCGCTCGTTGCCCACGACCTCGAGGTTGCCGCAGCCGGGCGCATCGAGTACGTCAACACGCACCTGGGCAGCTACGGCAGTCAGCCGCGCGAGGCGGGCTTCACGCATCTGTGCAATCTTGTACTGTCGCTCGTACGCAAGGCGCCGCGCGGCCCGATGCTGCTGCTGGAGAACTCCGCCGGCGGGGGCAACAAGTGTGGGGGCAGCGTGGAGGAATTGGGACGGATCTTGCGTGCGGTAGGCAGCCCGCGCGTGGGAGTATGCCTGGACACGGCGCACCTGTGGGCCAGCGGCTACAACATCGCGGACGCCGCCGGCGTGGCGGCGCTGGTCGAAGAGGTCGAACGTCACATCGGCTGGCGACGGGTGCCGGTGTTGCACCTCAACGATACCCGGGTGGCTTTGGGTGCCAAGCGCGACCTGCACTGGCACCTGGGAGAGGGGAACATCGGCCGGGCGGGTTTCAAGGCGCTGCTGACGCGGCCGGAAGTCCGTCATGCCGCATGCATTTGTGAAACTCCCAAAACACCGGAGCTGGACCGGCGCAACGTGGCGCTGGCCCGGCGTTTGGCGGCCGGGGTCGGCCGCTTGTACCGCCGGGAAGCGTCGAACGCACAAAAGCGTCCCCGTCGGGCCGGAACCTGAATCAGATTTACGGAGACCCGGACATGTATGAGAGCCGGGTTTTGCGCAAGGTGCCGCAACGCAGGGCGCAACATATGGCATGGTGGCGCGGTAGAGATGCCTGGAGCTTCCGGCCGCGGTGCCGCGCGGCCGGGAGTCCGTTGGGTGAGGGTGACAACCTTGGCAACCGTCCGTAAACTGACAATGCTTGCCGCTTGCGGGGCGGTCATGCTGATACCGGCGGCAGCGCTGGCACGTGCGGGCGGTGGCCAAGATTACGGTGGCGGCTTTGGGGGCGGTGGCGACGGCGGTTTCGGCGGCTTCCCCTTGTGGCCGCTCCTCGTTTTTGGTCACGGCAGCGGAGTCGGTACGCTCATTGTGCTGTTGGTCGTGTACTATCTCTACCGCCGGTATGCAACAGGCACGGGAACGAGCATGGTCAACCCAGCCGGTGAAGCGTGGAACACGGCGTTTGATGAGCAGCCGTCGAGGATGAGTTCTGCGACCCTCGTGGGCGGGGCGCCGGTCGCCGACCCGCAGGCCGTCGCCGCGGGCATCGCCGCCATCAAGCAGCACGATCCGAACTTTGACGAGGCGGCCTTCTTGGACCGCGCGCAGACCGCATTCTTCACGATCCAGCAAGCGTGGCAGGCGCGCAACCAAGATCTGGCGCGGGACGTCATGTCCGCCGCGCTCTACGAGCGGCACAAAATGCAGACCGATCAGCTGATCGCCCGGCACCGGGTGGATGTGTTGGAGAATATCGTCATCGGGCACGCGAAGATCGTGGCCGTGACGCCGGGTACGGCCTACGACTCGATCGTTGTAGCGTTCTCGGCCAGCATGAGCGACTACACCATCGACGAGCAGACAAAGCAAATCGTCGAGGGCAGCCGCGAGCCCCAGACGTTCACCGAGTTGTGGACCTTTATCCGGCGCGCTGATGCCAAGACCAACGTCGCGCAGACGCAGCTGGCCGCGACGTGTCCCTCGTGCGGTGCGCCCCTCGAGCTCGTCGACGGCAAGTGTTCGTACTGCGGCGCCTACGTCCGCACGTCGTCGTCCGAATGGGTGGTGGACCAAATCGAGCAGACGACATGACGCCGGCCGGGCCGGATCTCCCGCCCTCCGACCGGCGCCAGGCGCCGCGCTTTAACATCTCACTGCCGGTGTGGTTCACGATCGCACCGAGCGGCAAACTCTGCGCCGGCATGGTGGACAACATCAGCCTGGGGGGCGTGCTGCTGCTCACCGATGAACCCCTCGTGCAGGAGACGCGGATTACGCTGCACGTGCCCATCGCCGTGGATGCGACCGTGAACATCGAGGCGGCGGTCGTGCGGACGTCGGACTTGGGAGAAGTCGGCGTCGCCTTCATTGCGCTGGGTGATGAGGCGATGCAGCGACTGCAGGAATTGGTCGAGGAGCGCAGCCGCCGGCGTTCGCAAGATCCGGGCTGACGCCTGGCGCGGTCTTGGAGCGGCCGCGCCTACCGAGACCGACGGAACTTTTGCGCGCTCACGTAGCGGCCGCGCTTGCGCGGCCGACGCGGGTGTCAGCGTTCGAGAATCAAACGGCTGTCCGGGTAATCCAGAAATACAGCCGCGAACTCGGCCAGCGTGCCGCTGCCAATGCTGCCGTCAACGTGGCCGCTCCCGAATGCGCCCTCGGGATGCATGATGACCTCGGTGTCGACGTTACCAAGAGTGAACTTGCCGAGCGTGAGGCGGTCAACGAGGTAAACGCGAGTGGGGACGACGCCGCCGGCTCCGGCTGCGAAGTTGGTCATGGCGCCGAACATCTGCAGGAAATCGGCCTGGTGCGCGCTGGCATAGGACGGATTGAGGACGAGTTTGGCCGAGCTGCCCGTGTCGAGGAGAAGTACCACCGGGTCGTCCTCGCCGATGAAGCCGTGCAGCGTCGGTAATCGCTGCGAGGTATCGATGGGAATGACGGCACCCGTGCCGGTGTAAGTGAAATCCGCCGGTTGCGTCAGCTGAAGTTCATCCCGTTCATAGGCAATGCGTGCCACGAGGGGCGCAAAGAGGTCGAAACCCAGCACCCCGTCGATGCCTTGGTGCGCCAGGCGTGGGGGAAGCTGAAGAGGCACGTCCTGGACAATGAACGGGGAGAAGACGATGCCGCCAATGTCGAGCCGGTCGATGCGCGCCAGCGTCCCCGTCATGAGGGCAACCCCTTGCACATGCGACACACCGCCGGTCGTCAACTGCAAACGGGCGGCGGCGCTCTGATCGATGATGGACGTCGTGCTGCCCGTATCAAGGATGAAATGTGCGAGCCGACCGTTGATCCGCACTGGGCAGACGATGAGTCCATCCGGCGAGGAGAAGGAGATGGTCACGGTCGTCACGCCCGCAGGGAAGGTCGGTTCTCGCTGCGCCGGAGGGTCGAAGGTGACCGGACCGTGCAGGAATGTGACGCGGTCCACGGTGATCGCGATATTCTCGTCGGGCCCGATTTCGGTGATGGCCGAGGGCACGGCGACTCCCTCGAAGCGCCGGTACGCGGTGTAGCGCACGGTGTGCCGGTCGAAATCGACACCGTCGACCAAAGCGGTCTGGGCGTCAAAGTAGATGACAAGCGGGATTCCGCCGAGGATGGCGCGCACCGCATACGTACGCCGGCCGTTAAGGCTGGCTGTGCCCAGAAGCTCCGCGCCCTGCGGCGGGAGGCTGAGGTCGTTGAGGCGCACCAGGCGGGAGTCCATGGAAGGGTGATGGATGGCGGGCGACGTCTGCACGTTGCCGTTTTCATCTTGCACCCAATCCAGCTTGCCGTTACTGCCGTCGCTGAACTGGGTGAGCGTCAGCATATAGGTCCGTCGAAAACGCCCATCCCGCGCCGCGACGATCTCGTAGCGGGCGCTCTGGTCGTTGTCCACGATATCGCCCGACCAGCGCGCGACAAGGGAGGGCAGGCGCCCCAGCGCCATGCGGTGACGCTCCAGGATGGTTGTCACTGGCGGCAGCCCGCGTTGCGGTGTAATGGAGACAGCGGGAACCGGAAGGAGCGGGGCGGGGCTTGCCGAGTTCGCAGCCCCTCCAGAGCCCGTGACGGTCGCTGCCGGGGCGGGACTTGTTGCACGCAGGTCCGATGACGGCAGCGGAACTGCGCTCGCGGCCGGGGAGGTACCGACTGCGGGTGTCAGGCCGACGACCGGCGGCGAGGAGCTTGCCAAAACTGGTGCCGGCGCAGCCGACGCCGTGAGATAGGGCCCAGCCACCAGCCCCGTCGCGAGGAGGGTCATCGCCAAGGCGGCGTTCAGGTACATGCAGCGGCACGGCGCCATGCGGGTGTGATTCGCGCTTGTGTCTGTGTTCGCCCGCCCGTCGGGGGCGTTGCGTCGATACTCCCTGTGCGTCCTCACCGCGTTTGCGAAAACTCATCTCTGCGCGAGGTTTTTGCGTTGCAGCGCGCGTAGGGCCGCGCATGACCACACGGATTTTCATCACGGGCGCGCTGGCAGCCGCCCTCGCGTTGAACTTTGGTGCGCCGGCACGGGCGGGCGACTTCAATCTGCAGGGACTCAGTTACCGCGGCATTGGCCCGGCGATCGCCGGCGGCCGAACGACGGCCGTTGTCGGCAGCAACCAGGATGCCTCTCTGTATTTTGCCGGGGGCGCGGATGGCGGGGTGTTTAAGAGCACCGATGGCGGGTCGTCGTGGCGGCCGATCTTCGATAAAGAACCCGTGGCGGCCATCGGCGCGATTGCCGTCAATCCGAATAATCCGAATGACGTCTGGGTGGGGACGGGGGAGGCCAACCCGCGCAACGACGTCGCCCAAGGTGCGGGTATGTGGCACTCAACCGACGGCGGCGCGACGTGGACGCACGTCGGATTGGATGATGCCGGTTCGATTGCCGCCATCTCGATTGACCCCGCCGATTCCCGTACCGTGGTCGTCGCGGCGCTGGGCCAGATCTTCCGCGATAACGCGATGCGGGGCATCTACGTGACGCACGACGCGGGCCGTCACTGGACGCGCACGCTGTACACGGGTCCCATGGTGGGTGCGTCGGACGTCGTGCGGTCGCCGGACCATCCCCGCGTGCTTTTTGCCGGCTTGTATCCGCTGCGCCGGCTGCCCTGGACGATGATCAGCGGCGGCAGCGGCGGCGGCGTCTTCCGCTCGGATGACGGCGGCATGACCTGGCGCAAGCTGACTGCAGGTTTGCCCGCCGGACCGACCGGGCGCATCGGTCTGGCCGTCGGAACGCGGGGCCGCGTCTACGCCATCATCCAAGCCAAAGAAGGCGACCTGTGGCGCTCGGATGACGGTGGCGCGTCCTGGCGTCTCATGCCGCACAGCCCGTACGTGGGCGCGCGGCCTTTCTACTTCAGCCGCATCTTCGTGGATCCGGCAAACAACGACCGGCTCATTGACGTCGGACTGGACCTCTCGATGTCGACGGATGGCGGCAAGAGCTTCCATCGCATCGCCTCCAACGCGGGCTGGGATTACCATATCGTGTGGTGGTCGCGGGATGGGCGCCGCATCGCGGTAGGCAGCGACGAAGGGATCGTGATGTCGTCGGACGGCGGCGAGCACTGGCGCCAACCCTACGATGTGCCGTTTGCACAGCCGTACCATGTGGGATACGACGATGCGCTGCCCAATTACCACGTCTGCATCGGCTTGCAGGATGCCAGCGCATGGTGCGGGCCTGCCAATGGCGACAGCGGCCTGGGGGTCTTAAATCGCGACTGGACGACCGTCGCGCCGGGCGACGGCATGTGGTCTCTCTTTGACCCGCTCGATCCGAACCTTGTCTGGACGACATCCACCTCGTCGGACACCGGGCAGGTCTTCCTGTGGGATGCGCGCACGCGTCAAGCCGATGAACTTTCACCGGATGCCGAAAACAACGGCGACATGCCGGCCGACATGTTGCGTTACCGGTTCAACTGGGATTCGCCAATCGCGTTCCTGCCCGGCGGCAAGGTGCTGCTGGGGGGCAACGTCGTCTTCGAGTCCGCAGACCGCGGGCAGCACTGGACGGTCATCAGCCCGGATTTGACCCGTAACGACCGTAACCACCAGGGTATCCCCGGAGGGCCGGTCAGCTCGGACATGTCGGGAGCGGAGATTGCGGACACGATTTTGGATGTGGCGCCGTCGCCGCTGGACCCCGGCGTGATGTGGGTGGGAACGGACGATGGTCTGGTTCAGGTGACCCGCGACGGCGGCGCGCACTGGGAAAACGTAACGCCGCCCGGTGCACCGCAGTGGGGAAGAGTGGCGACGGTCGAACCGGGCGTCGACGCGGCCGGAACGGCCTTCGTGGCGGTGGACAACCACATGCAGGGCGACAATCGTCCGTACCTCTTTGCCACGACCGACTACGGCAAGACCTGGACCCCGATCGCGGGCGACATGCCGGGCAACCTGTTCGTGCGCGTGATCCGTCAGGACCGTAAAAATCCGAACCTGCTCTATGCCGGTACGCAGCGCGGTGTGTGGGCCTCGTGGGATCGCGGCGCACACTGGCAGTCTCTGCGGCTCAACATGCCGGCGACCGCCGTCTACGACCTCGAGATTCAGCCTCGCGCGAACGACCTGCTGGTGGCCGCCCACGGCCGGGGCGTGTGGGTCTTGGACGATCTGACGCCGGTCGAAGCGATGGCCTCGCTGACGACGAACGCGGTCCACCTGTTCCCCGTGTGGGATACGTACCGTTGGTGGCAGTGGGCGCCGATCAACTCCTTCGAACACGGCTCGCTGCCCGACAACACGTTTGTCGGACCCAACCTGCCGTACGGAGCGCTCATTACGTACTGGCTGCCGTCGAAGCTCAAGCCGGCGCCGACGATCGACGTGCTGGATGCGCAAGGCCGCGTCGTTCGCCACCTCAGCGGCAAGAACGTCCCCGATCAGGCAGGCCTGAACCGCACGAGCTGGGACCTGCAGGCCGACGGGCCGGCGAAATGGCTGGGAACGTTCAAGGACAATCAAGGTCCGGAAGAGGGTCCGCCGGTCGTACCCGGTACGTACACGATTCGCCTGCACGCGGGTGCCGCGTCGCAGGACCAAACCGTGGTCGTCAAGGGTGACCCGCGCGATCCGCAGACGCCGGAGCAGTACCAGGCCGCCTACCAATTCTTGAGCGCGCTGTACGATGAACTGGACGGCGTGGATAAGATGCTCAATGCGATCGACGAGCGTCTCAAAGGCGCCGGGCCGGCTCAGACCCAGGCACTTTTGGCCTTGCGCAGCCAACTGACCTATAATCCCAAGAACGTCGAGGATCTCGGCGGTCCGGTCGGCGTACGCGAACGGATTATGGATCTCATCGGGCGGGTGTCGAGCACGTCGTACCAGGTGCCGACGCCGGCGCAACTCGATGAGGCGGCGCACATCAAGAGCCTGTACGATGCGGCTGTGGCGGCCTCCGAGTCGGTGCTGAGGTAGCTCCTCCCGGCGGGCAAAGAGGTCCTGGCCCTGTTGCGCGGAAGACGGGTTGCGGGAGAAGGTTGGGGCTGGTGCCCCTGCTGGTCTTCAAAACCAGTTGGTCTTCATCCCGAAGACTGGTAGGTTCGATTCCTATCTTCTCCCGCCCGGCGGACTTCCCCCGAGTCTCCTCGGCATTGACATATTAGAATGCGGTGATATATAATCGAGACATGCGGGCCGTGTCTTCCGCCTCCAGCGCGCCGCAGGTCCTGCAGGCTGCGCACCTCAACGCCAAATTCTTTCAGGGACTGGCCGATCCCACACGGCTGCGGATTGTGCGTCTGCTCCTGGAGCGTCCTCACACGGTCGGCGAACTCGTTGAGCGCCTGGGTGTCGGGCAGAGCGGTGTCAGCAATCACTTGGCGTGTCTGCGCTGGTGCGGCTACGTCACAAGTCAGCGCAACGGACGCAGCGTGACCTACCGCATCGCCGACCGGCGCGTTCGTCTCTTGGTGAAGCTGGCGGAGGCAATCGTGGCGGATAACGCCTCGCAGATCGCCAGTTGCATGCGAATCACGGATAGGGCGCCGCGCTGAGGACGGCGGCGCAGAAGATACGATGTCAGATGTAAAACCTGCAAGCGGCGTACGGCCGGTGGCGGACAAAGGCGGCGAGGCGTTTGGCGTCGGGGGTGCTTCGCTAAGCCTCGGCGCCGTACTCACGGCGTTGCTGGGAGCGGCTTGCTGTACCGGCCCGCTTCTGGGGCCGCTCATCGTCGCGGCGTTTGGGGTCAGCGGCGCTGCGGCCCTGGCCGGTGTCAAACCCTATACGCCCTCCTTGCTTGTCGGATCGCTTGTGCTCTTGGGAGTGGCGTTTTGGAGCGTCTATCGGCCTGCCGCCCGGTGCGCAACCGATCCCGGCGCCCTGCGCCGGCGACGCTATGTCCGGGCCGTGCTGTGGGTGGCTGCGATTTTTTGGATTGCGGCGGTTGGCGTGACGCTGGCTGCCTTGCGTTCGGCATAGGGAGGAAGAGCACGTGCGCCGATCCACTTTCGCCGCCGGCTTGGCGGCCACGCTGACCGCGTGCGGCCGGCTGGGAGCAGACCGGCCGCGACCGTACGTCGCGCTCGACGCGCAGGCGGATCAACTGCGCCAAGCCTTCAATGCCGAGCAGGGTAAGGTCCGCGTCCTAATGCTCGTCAGCCCAACCTGACCTCTCTGCCTTCGGGGTAGCTCCGAAGTCGAGAAGCAGTTGCTTCAACAGAATCAGGATCCGCGGCTCGCGGCGTTTGTCGTCTGGGTGCCGGAGTTGGGTGCCCACGAGGCCAACGTCGCTCCGGCGACGACGCTTGTCCCCGACCCACGGGCTCGGCAATTTTGGGACCCGCAGGAAGTCGTTGGCCGAGCCTATGGCCGGCTCTTCGGGCTGAATTTCCCGGCCTGGGACGTCTACATGCTCTTCGGTCCTCGGGCGCGGTGGGCCGCGGCGGAACCGCCGGCGCCCGCGTTTTGGATGCAGCAGCTGGCGGGCGTAACGCAAGCGCCGCATCTCGACCCTGTCGTGTTCGCCCAACGCGCGGCCGCAATGCTCCGCCAGATGTAGCGGCCG
>CADDZI010000056.1 GCA_902812405.1 bacterium
CCCCCGCACCCCCCGTGCCCGCCAGCGGCGCGGCAATGCCGAAACCTTCGGTCATGTTGTGCAGACCAAACCCAATGATGAGCAAAAGCGCCAGGTGCACCGCGCCCGTGGCTGCGGATTGACCGATCGCCAATCCTTCGCTGAAGTTGTGCATACCGATGCCGGCGGCGATCATCGTTGCCAATCCCATGGCGTTGACGGTGCCCCCGCCGGCGGTTCGTCCCACGAACGGGCGGGCGAGGAAGACCAGGCCCAAGAGCCCGGCCCCCAACCCGGCGATGAAGACGCAGACGAGAAGAACGAACTGCCCGCGCGGCGCACCCAAAGAGATCGCGTGCAACGCTGCCTCGACCGGATCGGCTGCCTGTCGCAAGATGTCAAACAGTAAAAAGAACAGGATCCCGACGGCGATCGCGTTGAGCAACGCGATGCCCTGTGGCGACACGCGGCGTAGCGCGGCAAAGGGCAGCCCGAAGAAGATCGTCAGGCCGGCGATCGCTCCCAGCACGTAGACGGCCGCGGTGCCGAGCGGCGGCCCTCCAGCCGGCATGCCGTCGCCGCCCTCCCCGCTGCCGCTCGGGGCTGACATTGCCATCACGTCCTGCGTTGCCATGGCCGTCAGACGGTTGGGGGCACCCTCGTACTGGATGGCCGTAATGAGTCCTCCCGGACCAACATCGCCGTTCATCATGTGATCGAGCACGTGGCAGTGCACCATCCAGGTACCGGGCGCGGCATTCGCGACAAACGCGATGTCGCGCGTCTCACCCGGGCCGATCGTCAGCGTCACCATCTGCTGGCGAGCGGCTTTGGGCACGGGCTGGCCGTCGACGGCGATGACCGTAAAGCGGTGCCCATGGATGTGCATCGTATGAAACTCCGTCCCGCTGATGTTGATCTCCCGGATCCGGATGCGCTGGCCGCGGCGGACGACGTACGGCTTGGTGAGCGGATAGCTCTTGCCGTTGATGCTGAAGTAGTTCTCGGCGTCCGAGTAGATGCGCCAGGAGGATAACAACATCAGGTAGTCACGGTCGAAGTGCTGGCTGGGGTGCGCCGCATCGACGACGACGGCGCCGTACAGACCCCGGTCCAGCTGGTTGAGATCGTCGTCGTGCGTGTGGTAGATGTACGTGCCGGGCGTCGTTGCGGTGAAAGTGTACACGAAGGACTGGCCGGGCCCAACCGCCGTCTGGCTCATTCCCGGCACACCGTCCATGTCGGCCGCCACGCTGAGTCCGTGCCAGTGAATCGTCGTCGGTTCGGGCAGCCGGTTGATAAGAATGACGCGGACGCGATCCCCTTGCCGGACATGGATTGTCGGACCGGGAACGGTCCCGTCGTACGTCCAGGCCTGCTGCGTGACTCCCGGAGCGACAAGCCAGGGCGCCACCTCCGCATAGAGATAGTAGGTTTTCACCTTGCCTGCCGGGATAGGGGGCAAGGCGGGCAGGAGGTTATACGTCTTCAGGGCGGCCTGTTCCACAGCTTGGCGCCACGCCGGATCTGCGATCTTTGCCGCTTCCGCCGGGGTTGGCTGATCCGCTCCGGCGCGACCCCAGGCCAAGGTGACCAATAGGGCGGCCAACATCAGGAACCGGAGCATCTGACCCCGGGCCATCGTCAGGTTCACGGTAGCTGCCGCACCTTGGGTGTGTTCCCGTTCCCAGCCGCCGCAGCCTGAGGCCGCACCAAGATGTCACCGGCCAATTGGGTGCTGATGGTGTGCTCGCGACCGTCAACCGCAATCCTGACCAGGCCCGCCGCCCGCTCTCGCCGCAGCACCCGCAGTTTCGTGCCCGGGCGCAAACCGATTTCATCCAAAAAACGCAGCAACTCAGGAATGTCGTGCTTGACCTCGAGAACGGTCGCGCCCTCGCCGACGCCGACCTCCATCAACTCCGTCGCGTTTTCGTGGCGCCACAAGGTTCCGTCCGCGTGCGGAATGGGATGTCCGTGCGGACACGTCGTGGGGTGGTTCAAAAAGCGTGCCAGGCTCTCTTCAACCGCCGGTGAGATCGCATGCTCGAGGCGGCAGGCCTCGTTCCCGACGACTTCCCACGACATACCCAGACAGTCCGCGAGCAGCCTCTCCGCCAAGCGCTGGCGGCGGAGGATCACGGCCCCGATGCGAGCACCCTTGGCCGTTGGGACGACACCATGACGGCCCTCGTGGACGACGTAGCCCTCCGCGTCCAAGCGCTTCAGCATAGACGATACCGAGGCCGGTGAAATGGCCAGCTCTTGCGCGATGGCGGATGTCGAGACGGGCTCTTCACCGTCGTACAAGCGCACGATCGATTTCAAGTACATCTCAACGTTGGGGCTGACTTCCGGTTCGTCCGTTTCGGGCGACGGCGGGAATTTTAGGGCGGAATAATTCATGTGCGCTTGCGCCTCCAGGATGCCCGGGAGAATTTGCCTTGCCGGCGGGAGCTGGTGCGATTTAGGTATACCTTATTTTCTATTTAGGGCATCCGCTATCCTTGTTTCAGGGCAGGCCATCTGTGGAAAAGAGATAAGCAGAGCCTCCAGAGGTCGGCAACAATAGGCTTCTCAACGAGATTCGTATCACATCTCGGGACGCCGATTGGCAAAACGAACGTTGGGATATAAGAAATCCGTTCTAAGCAATGCGGAGGTAATCAACGAACTGCATGAAGCTACGAAACGTGATCGCCAGCGCCCTCATCGGGGCTTTCCTGCTTGCTCTCACGCCGGGACCGCGCGCGATGGCGGACGGAGCAGCCAGCACCCGCAATATCCTCATGGGTCTTGGTGCTGCGGCGGCAACTTTAATCATCATCAATCACAACAAGCAGGTACACGCAAAGTACGCCCGGGATGCGGCTCGTCAAGCTGCGTTGGAAAACCAGCGTAACGATGCCGAGGCTGCGTATCGCGCAGAGGAACGGGCCTACCGTCACGAGCTGGCTGTCAGCGAAGCTTTGCAGCATGAGGTCGCGGTGAAAGACCGCATCATCGCGCAGCAGAACGCACTGATTGAGCGTCAGAAAGCGCAATTGGCTCAGCTCGGCATCAGCCAGCAACCGATAGCCGTTGCCCCGGTGCCGGCAGTCAAGACAAAAACCGCGCAGCACCCGGTTGCTCAGATGATCTCGTACGGCTGGGGAACTCTCTAAACACAACAAGACAAACGCTGCCGCGAGACAGCGGCGTCAGCCAGGCTCGGTTCGGGGGCGCCCGCCCGGGCCTGTACGAATCCCGGAGGAGCATCCTTTCCCAGGTGCTGCGACGTCTGATGCCACGCGCCAACGCAGGCTGCCCGGCGCGCTGACGCCGCCCCACGGCCGTCACCCATTCTTCACGACGACGCAACGAGGTGTATCATGTCTGTCTCCAAGATCGCTCTCGCCATGGTCCTTGCAGCATGCGTAGTGGCCGGCGCGGCATGCGCCCACACCGACGATCCCTCCAAGATCGCCGACCAGGTCATGCGCGCCGTGTACGATAACGACATGCAGGGCGTGACGGCAAACTTTGACAGTGCTCTGGCCGGACAGGTGACGCGGGCCAGTCTCGGTGCACTCTCCGACAAGCTCCACTCTCTGGGCCAGTATCAGGGGCTGACGGAGACGCAAATCAACGTCCCGCGGCGCGAATACACCTTCGACGCCGCGTTCGACAAAGGCCATGCAACCGTGGCCATGCGCCTGGATGCCGACGGTAAAGTTGCCGCGTATCGCGTTCTGGTAGGGCAGTAGGCGCGGCTGCTTGCGGAAGGCTGCTCGTACCCAGCGGCTGGAGCTTCGAGGAGCCAGGCTGAGGGCGCCTCGTCTTTTTTTGCGTCGTTGCGCCCGCCCGCGATCCTTTCGCGTCCGCGGCTGTGAGAGGCGCGATGTTCGCTCGGGGGCCGGTCGAACGGTCTACAGGCAACCTTCGACGTAGGCGGCCTGAGGGAGCGCCCCCGCAACAATGCGCTTCACCATTCCGTGCTCGATCTCGTACACGATGCGGTACCGTCGACCCGCCTCGCCCGACGGTGTCACGGTCAGGACCCGAACGCCGGGGTCGTACTTGTCTGGCGCGATCGTAGCCCGTTTGCCGTAGAAGGACGTGAGGCTCTCCAGCCTATCGCCGATCCGGAAACCATCAACGGTGCGAAACGCGCCCGATCGCACCTCGACCCGCCGAATCGTACCCGCCTCGACCATGAAGGCGATGCCCGGAAGATGCGGCGGCATCAGGTAGTAGCAGGTGCTGCCCGGCGCAGGGGTCGTTGCGGTCAAGCGCGTGCCCGTCGCCTTCGCTTGGGCCGGCGTTGTGCCGACGACCACGGGCCCCATGCCCGTCGGGCCGACGCGCGACGCCGGCGATAACGGCGCCCCCGCCACCCGCGTCGCGACACCCAGACACAGCAGGAGCGCGGCCGCATGACGAATGAGCCGCGCACGCATCATTCGGAGGTACATGCGCGTTGGCTCGCCTCTGCGTACGCGCGACACTCTGTCTGCCACGCCCTCTTGGCGTCGGCGTCGGCGAACGAGGCCTCGAAACTGTTGCACGCAAGCCGGATGAGGTCGTCCCGGGTAAGGCCCAGCCGCAGCGCCCGTTCGTACTCGTCGAGCAGCGTTGTGCGGAAGAAGGATGGATCGTCGGTACTGAGGGTGGCGATGAGGCCGCGGCGCATAAACAAGGTCAGCGGGTGCCGCGCACCTTCCGGCAGCGCGCCCGTCAGCAGGTTGCTCGTCAGGCAACAGTCGATCGCAACATTGCGCTCGGCGATGAGCCCCAGCACGGATTCGTCGGACGCCGCGGCAACCCCGTGTCCGATACGCTCCGCCTGCAGCTGCTCGATGGCGGCGCGCACACTCTCGGAGCCGGCCGCCTCGCCCGCATGCGCGGTGCGGTGCAACCCTAATTTGGCAGCTCTGTCAAAGGCTTTCACGAACGCCGTGGCCGGAAATCGCGCTTCGTCGCCTCCCAGTCCGACACCGGCGATGCCGCAATCCGGACAGGCAACCGCCAGATCCAGGTCGGCCAGTGCCTCTTGCTCGCCAAGGTTACGCACGAAATCAATGATCAGGAGGCTCGAAACGCCGTGGACCCGGCGCGCGGCGCGGCAGGCTTCGGCAATGGCACGCAGCATCCCGGGCAGGTCGGCTCGCGGTGTCAGAGAACGAATCGTCGCGGGAGAAAAAAGAAGCTCGACGTGCCGCACGCCATCCCGTGCGGCGCAAGCCAGGTACGCCCCCGCCAGCTCGGCCACATCCTCCGGCGTCTGAAGCGCTTTCACAACATTGACGAAGGCTGCCAAGAACGTCGGGAAGTCCCGGCACGCAAACAGCGTACCGGGATCTTTCGGAACCGGCATCCCGTTGCGGCGGGCAATGCGAGCGTAGGCCGCGGGCGACATCGTGCCCTCCAGGTGCACGTGGAGTTCGGCTTTGGGAAGCTCCCGCAGCCAGGCTCGCGTCACGTCGCCGAATGTCACCGACGGGCCGCGCGGCGCATGTACGCCAGGGTCGCAGTGTCGATCCTACCGTCGTCGCGGACGCGCTCTTCGAGATTCTCGCGGTGCATGAACCGGATGAGGGCGGCCCGTGCCTGGTCGTCAAAGATTCGCGGGCCGGGCGTTTGCGGCAGGTCTCCGGTTGCGCTCAGAAGTTCACACAGTTCGGCGCCCAGGCGTTCGTCCACCGCAATGAGCTCCCAAGCCTCGGCCTTGCGGAAGTACAGCGAGTGCAGTTCGACCAGGCGCGCCAGCTCCCGAATAGGATCGGGATGGTCGTCAACTCGGAGGTCCACGTAGCGGTCGTTGAAGCCTCCGTACCCGCCGCCCGGTTTCACGATCAGCAACGCCGCGCTTTGCCTGCCGCGACGGTCACCGCCTGCAGCCTCGCCAGCTCGCAATGACGCAAGCAGACGCTCGGCAAGATGCCCCTTGCTCTCGTGAAAGCTCCGCACCATCGCCGCAACGACCTCTTCTCCGGCAAGGATGTTGCCTTGAACGGCAAAGCCGTCGCCCGCAAGACCGCCGGCCCACGGCAGGCACTGCCCGCCGGTGTAGGTGGCGGACCGCCCGGTTGCATCGACGACGCCCACTTGCCGCTGCTCTGCGGCCGGGTCGCTGGATGTGAGGATGTCGACGACGTCTGAAGGACTGTGCCCGCCCTGCAGCAGTTGCAGTCCGCGCGGCCCATAGCTGGTGTTCGCCCAGGCTTGCGTCGCAAGGGCGCCCACCCCCGCCATCGCCCACGGTACCACCGCTCCGACTGCCAGAAATTTCGACTGGACGGCAACGCCGAGCTCATCGGCGTTGGTGTCGAAAGCGCAAATCGAAAATGTCGAGGCCATCACCGTCGTTGAAGGTACGGTGCGCGGGACCGGCTAACCTATCTGACGCGGGGTGGAGCAGTCCGGTAGCTCGTCGGGCTCATAACCCGAAGGTCGGTGGTTCAAATCCATCCCCCGCAACCACACGAATGTGCGTAAGAAGGATGGCCTCCGAGCCATCCTTTTCGTTTCCACGCTGCACAACTCTCAACCAGTGGTCGCCCTGCTGTATCGCACCTGTTGCGAGGGCCCCTTCTCCTCCAGCGCAGAGCCGCCCTCTGATGGCGGGAATCCTTGATGTCCCTGGTCCCGTCTACAACGCCCACGACGCCGCGCACAAAAACGAATGTTCTTGATGATCCCAGTTGCTGTACTGCCGCAACATCCAGAGGCAGACCGCAAAGCTGCCACCGGACGGGAGCAGACCGGAAAATTCTACTCTACGCAGGCAATTCGAGGCATTGCAGGCCTCCGCAACCGTGTGGTCTAAGGAGCCGCCATGTCCGGGGCAGTGCTTTCCATCTCGGCCTCTTGGGTTCGCGGTGGCAGTCCTCTGCAAATCGGGAGAAGACTCGTGACAACAACCCGCGATTGTCTACAGACAAAGAAGACAGCTTGCGCCGGAGCCGCCGGGGCACTGTTCCTGTGCGGTCTGCTGGTGTCGATCTCCCCCTTACCGGCGCATGCCGCCAAGGCCCGTCATGCAGCCGCCATCTTTGCCCAACGGCTGGTCGAGGACACACGTGCCGCTCATCCCGAGATGACCGGTCTTGAGATCTCGACCACCCCTCCCCGGCATACGAAGTGCGTAACGATTGCGTCAACCGAAATTGTCGGCATCGGCGAGGCGTGCGACAATGATGAGTTCACCGCGATGAGAAGCGGCAAACCCTTTGTGGACAGGGAGAGAGAGGGTGGTGCGTTGGTGTACGACATCACGCTGCCCCTCCATGATATCCGGGGAAACATTATTGCGGTCGCCGGGATTGGACTGCGGCCGGCACCGGGACAGACCCAGCAGGCAATTGTTGAACACGCCCGGCGGATTGCTCGGGATCTCGAAGGCAAAGTTGGCACGAAAGCCACGCTCTTTCAACCGGCCGGCTGAACAGCGTTGCCGCCGCCCCCGGGGCGACATCGCGACGCCTACCTCGCCCGCCAGGTCATCGGTAAGGCCGCGCTCAGCGCCCGGCACACCCGTGACGGTCTCACGGTCTATCCACCCCAAACCGGACGCCGAGCGGCCTACTTCAGTTGCTTGAGCACGTAGAGTGCCACGTCATGCAGGTCCCGCGCCGGCAGCTGCCAGCGCGGCATGACCGGATCCAGTTTGTGGCCGTCGTTGTCGATGCCGGTGGAAATCGCACGTTCGAGCAAGGCGAGCGTGTAGGGATGCCGCTGGTGCTCAACCAGAGCAGGGTGCCGCAGGTCGGCGCTGACGGCGCCGTCCGCAAAGTGCAGACCGCCTGACCCGTCGGCGCGATGGCAGGCGGCGCACCGCCCATATAGGGGCCGGGTCTGCGCGACAATCTGCCGCCCATCGAGATCGCGGCCCGTCATGAAGACGAGCGCCCATTGGCCAGGGCCGGCCATGCCCTCGGTCGACCCGCAGACAGCGTGGGAACCGAGGTTGTCATCGCGACAAAAACGGCACAAAGGATGAGGAGGGCGGGGAGCTGCTTCGGCATGGGCCTGCCTTAGCCACCCGGACTCTTCATCCCCTGCACCCAAGATGGTCTCCATGGGAGCGACCCGACTTCGCGTGCTGCACGTTGCCGCCGAAATATTTCCCTTCGCCAAGGTGGGCGGTCTTGCCGACGTGACGGCCGGTTTGTCCCGCGCACTGCAAGCTCAGGGCGTGGATAGCCGCGTGCTCATTCCCGCCTATCCGCCGGTGCGGAACCGGGCGGCCGGTCTGCGCGTCGTGTGGACCTGCGACAACGTGGCCGGACTGGGTCGAGCCGAAATTCTCCAGGCTGAGGTGAACCAGGATCAAGCACCTCTATGGTTGGCAGCTTCCCAAGCTTTCTTTGACCGCACGGGAGGGCCGTATGCGGACAGCCGCGGCATCCCCTGGCCTGACAATCTCGAAAGGTTCGCATTTCTTTGTCACTGCGCTCTCAGGATGGCGCACGGTGTGACAGATTGGCAGCCTGATCTTCTTCATCTCCACGATTGGCACGCGGCCCTGACAGCCGCCCTCCTTGGAGGTCAAGGTTCGTGCCGCGTGCCGTGCCTTCTCACGATTCATAACGCCGCGTACCAGGGAACGGCGTCGTGCGCTCACCTGCGTTCTCTTGGCGTACCGGACGACCGCCTACCCAGCTTCGACGGCGCCGCGTCGTCATTCTTGGGCTTGGGCGTGCGATGGGCGGAACGTGTAGCAACTGTGAGTCCCACATATGCGCGCGAGCTCCAGACACCCAGATGTGGGTGCGGGCTCGATGCACTCATCCGCGACCGCGGCGACGAGGTGATCGGCATCCTCAATGGCATTGACGTCGACGTGTGGAATCCCGCCACCGACCCGCACATCGTGCGCCCCTATACACAGGATGATCTCGCGGGCAAGCAAGCCTGTCGTGAGGCTCTCTGCGTCGAGATGGGCGTGGATGCCAACCTGCAGGGACCGCTACTCGGCGTCGTCAGCCGTCTCACCTGGCAGAAAGGTCTGGATCTGGTCGTGAGCGCAGCCTCCGCTGTGTTGCGCGCAGCGGCAGGTCTCGTCGTCCTCGGTCGAGGCGACGCGGACCTTGAGCAGGCCTTCGTCAGCTTGGCACGACGCCATCCGCGGCGTGTCGCGGTACGCCTCGCATACGATGAGGCGCTGGCACACCGGGTGATCGCGGGTACGGACGCCCTGCTCGTACCCTCGCGCTTTGAACCGTGCGGCCTAACCCAGATGTATGCCTTGCGCTACGGAACGCTGCCCGTCGCGACACCTGTCGGGGGGCTCGCAGACACCGTTTTTGAGCGCCATCCACGCGAACCGCAACGCGATCCGTCAAACGGCTTCGTCGTGCGCCCGATGAGCGCCCGAGGCCTCACCCACGCCATCCGGCGAGCACGTTCCCTCTTCGATGACCCTTCCGCGTGGCGCGCACGCCAGCACAATGGTATGCGGGAGGATTACGGCTGGGCACGCTCTGCCCAAGCCTACCGGCAACTGTACGACGCCATGCTCCGTGAAGACCCGGGCATCCCGGGCTCTGTGGTCCCATGAGACGCACTCGCGGTTTGTGACCTCAGGCAACCCGCGCTCTCCAGGTCGATGAAGCCGGCGGGTCGCCGCCGTGGGGTGGACACCTCCCGGACAAAGATCGCGGCGCCCAGGGCAAGCGACGGACACGCGCGAAGCGCGCGGGGCTAATGTCGGACCTTGCCCAGGCCCCTGCGCTTTCACTCGTCATTCGACGACGGCTCGTCCTTGGCGTTGCGCTGTTTCTCATCGTGTACGTCGGCGGTTTGGCCTACGTCAAGTGGGTGCCGTACTACCATAAAGCGCTCGCGGCGGCCACCCTGCACACGATCGGCAGCTCGATCCTCTCCGGGAAGAGCGCCACACCTCCCCCACCCGGCTGGGGGGCTGCGCTGGGATTTGCACGGGCGTACTTTGCGGCCATTTGGCAGGCCTTGCTTCTGGCGCTCGTGCTCGGCGCCACGGTGCAGACGATCGTACCGCGCCGCTGGCTCCTGAAGCACTTCGGCCGCGGAGGGGCCGCACCGACCCTCTTGGCGACCGGTGTCTCGGCAACCGGTATGATGTGTACGTGCTGTACCGCAGCCATGGTCGTCGGCTTGCGCCGGGCACAGACCGCCGTTGGCCCGACGATCGCCTTCTTCATCGGTAACCCGGTGCTCAACCCGGCGGTCATTTTGTTCATCGGCTTCCTGCTGTCGTGGCAATTTGCGGTCCTGCGTCTTGGGGTGGGAATTCTGCTCGTGCTCGGATTGGCGTGGCTCGCGGAACGCCGTTTTGGCCTGCACACCGTTAGCGGATTCGATGTTGAACCGGCCCCGATCGAGCGCGAGAACGCGACCCTGGGCACGCTGGTTATGGAATGGTGGCGCTTCTTCGCCTGGGAAGTGGCGACCATTTTGCCGGGTTACATCGCTATCGTACTGCTCCTCGGCGCTCTACGAGCGTACCTCTTTGCTCCGACGATCGCCCATGCGGGTCACGGCCCGCTGGCTGTCCTGGTCCTGGCCATCGTGGGAACACTCTTCGTCATCCCAACCGGCGGCGAGGTGCCGATCGTCCAGACACTCCTTCAGGGTGGCATGAGTCCGGCGGCGGGAGCGGCTCTCCTGGTGACCTTACCGGCTGTCAGCCTGCCGTCGCTCTACATCGTGCGCTCTGTGTTCCCGCGGCGCCTTTTGGCCTACGCTGCGGCGATGGTCGCGATGGCGGGTCTGGTAGCTGCCGGCGTCACGCGGTTCGCGCACCTGACGTAGCGCCCT